>DASWDS010000039.1:0-9136 GCA_036395165.1 Anaeromyxobacteraceae bacterium
CGGCGGCGAGGCACGGGAGCGCCGCCACGGCCCGCGCCCCGGCGAGGCACGCGCCCATGGCGACCTCGAGCGCCACCTTGCCGGTCGGCGTGCGCTCGGCGAGCACCGCCTCCCGCTCCGCGGCGTCGAGCAGCGCGGCGATCGGCGGGACGGGGCACCCGGCGACGAGCTGCACGCCCTCCTCGGCGGCTCCCCGCGCCAGCGCCTCGGAGCCTGTCATGAGGCGTCTCACGGGCGTGTCCCCTCACCGCCGTCCTTCCTTGCGTGCTGCGCGGTCGGACGCGGCATCTAGAACCCGCGGCCGCGCAGCTCGGTGAGGAGCCTGTCGTAGAAGGCGGCTGCATCGAAGTGCAGCGACCAGCCGATCTGGGCCCAGTGGTCCGCGTCGATCTCGCACAGCACCTCGCCCCAGCGCTGAGATGCCGCGGGCACGAGCCCGTCGTTCTCTCCGCCGTGGCCGAGGAGGTAGAGATGGCCAGGGAGGAGGAGCGGGTTCGTCCGGCGCTTCCGCCGCGCGACGCCCACCACGCTCGCGTAGCTGACGGCGCGCGCGTCCGGCACGGCGCGGTTGAACTCGGCCATCCGGGCGGTGGTGAGGTCGTAGAAGGCCTCGACCGGTATGCCGAGGCGCTCGAGCGCGGCCATGACCCCGAGGCGCTTGCCGACCCCGGTGCCGAGGTCCGCGAGCGGCGTGCCGAGGTGCGGCGTGCCGATGGTGGTGAGCGAGGCGACGCGCGATCCGATCCCGAGCCGCGCGATGGCGTAGCGCGCGTCGAGGCCGCCCATGCTGTGCGCGACGACGTTCACCCGCCTGTCGGGGAGGGCGCGGATGCAGGCGGCGAGCTCCTCCGCGCGCGCGGCGACGGACCCCGCCGCGGCGACGCGCGGGCGGTGGACCGCACAGGCATGCCGCGCGAGCTTGTCGGGGAGCCCGCGGAAGTACTCGTTGCGGACGCCCGCGACCGCGATCGCGTCGAAGCCGAGCAGGCCGTGCGCGAGCACGAGCGGGTGGCGTAGCCGCGGCGCGCGGCGGCGCAGGAGGTGGCGCGCGCGCAGGCGGCGCCACAGGAACCACGCGGCCAGCGCGACGAGCACGGCGCCGCACGCCGCGATCGCGAGCGGGCCGAGGGCGTGCCACGCGAGCGGGGCGGAACGGTGCACGGCACGATGTTGCGACAGGTGGTGCCGCGCGGGCAACCGGGCGCCGGCGATCGGCGCCCTCATGGCGCTGGCGCTCTCTCGCCGAAGGGCCCATGCTCTCGACGATGGAGCGCCCGCGCGTGCTCGTGTGTGGCCACGTCACGCTCGACCGGTACGGCGACGTGCTCCTCCCCGGCGGCTCCGCGTATTACGCCGGCCGCGCCTACCACGCGCTCGGCGCGCTCGTTCGGGTGGCGACCGCGGCCGGACCGGACCTGCCGCGCGCGGCGCTCGCGGGCCTCGAGGAGCACGTGGCACCGGCCCCGCGCACCACGATCTTCGTGAACCGCTACGCAGCGGACGGCCGCCGCGCCCAGTCGGTCGAGGCCGTCGCGCCGCCGCTCGACCCGGCGCTCTTGCCCCCCTCGTGGCGCACGACCGACCTCCTCCACCTTGCGCCGGTGGCGGGCGAGGCGGACCTGCACGCGTGGCGGTCGGCGGTCGCGGCGCGGCTCGTCGGCCTCGGCGTCCAGGGCGCGGTCCGTGCCGTGCTGCCCGACGGCAAGGTGGTTCAGCCGCGCTGGGAGCCGGACCCGGCGGACCTCGCCACGCTCGGCGCCGCCTGCCTCGGGGAGGACGACCTCGTCGGGCAGGGCGACCTCCTCTCCCGGCTCGCGGCGAGCGTGCCCGTGGTCGCCTTCACGCGCGGCGCGCAGGGCTGCGACGTCATCGTCCGCGGGCGGACGCGGCGCGTCGGCGCCTACCCGACGCACGCGGTCGATCCGACCGGCGCGGGCGACGTCTTCGCGGCGGGATTCCTGCTCGCGCTCGCCCGCGGCGAGGATCCCGTGGACGCGGCGCGACTCGGCGCGGCCGCGGCGTCGATCGTGGTGGAGGCGCGCGCCGGAGAGGCGCTCGCGCGCCTCGGGGAGGCCCACGCGCGGGTGCGGCACGTGTCGCCGGCCGGTCAGGCACGCTGAAAGGGCCGGTCGCGGCGTCCTCGCCCGCGTTGCGGCGTCCCATGTGCGTTCGGGCCAACCCTGGAGGAGCATGGCGGGCGAGTCACACGACGGAAAAGCGCCATCGTGCATTGTGCCGGCGCGGGCGGAGCGCTCGCTCGGGCGCTAAGAAAGCGCTCGCCCTTGCCAAGGTGAACAAATTCCGGCCTTCTTGCGTTCAAGAGACTTGATGCACGTCACTTTCCTTCCGAGGGGTGCTGCGCGCACGCGCACCCCCGTCACGTCGAAGATCTGCGCCGCCGTCGCTGCCATCCTGGCTCTCTCGGTCGGGGGCTGCCGGCGCGACGAGGTCACCCACTACCGGGTCGCGAAGGAGGAGCCCGGGCAGGCGGCGTTCCGCCCGGCCGCGATGCCGATGGGCGGTCAGGGGGATCCGGGCGAAGTCGCACCGCCGTCCGCACCCGACGCAGAGAACCGCCTCCGATGGACACTGCCCGGGGGCTGGACGCAGAGCCTCTCCGGCGGCATGCGCTACGCCACCTTGAAACCTTCGATCCCCGGCCGCATCGACGTCTCCGTGATCGTCCTTCCGGGATCGGCGGGCGGCGAGCTGGCGAACGTGAACCGGTGGCGCGCGCAGATCGGGCTTCCCGCCGTCGACGAGGCGGCGCTCGCGTCGGCCCGCAAGACGCTCCAGACGAAGGCGGGGCCGGTGTCGGTGTACGACTTCAGGAGCGAGGGCAAGGCGAGGAGCCGCACCGTCGCGGGCCTCTCGTCCGCGCGCGGCAACACCTGGTTCATCAAGATGGCCGGCGACGCCGACGCGGTCGGCGCTGCCAAGCCCGAGTTCATCCGACTGCTGGAGACCCTCCGCTTTGAAGATTAAGGACCTCGGCGTGCGCCTCCTCGGCGCCCTCACCTCCCTCAAGACGAGCATCGTCTGCCTGGCGGCGCTCATGGTGCTCGTCGTCGCCTGCACGCTCGCGCAGGTGAACCTTGGCACGCTCGGCGCGGTGAACCTGTACATCCGCAGCTTCTTCGTGTGGTGGCAGGTGCCGGGGACGGGCTGGTCGATCGCGGTCTTCCCGGGCGGCGCGCTCGTCGGGCTCGTGCTCGCCGCGAACCTCATCGCGGCGCAGGTGAAGCGGCTCGAGCTCTCGGGGAAGAAGGCGGGGATCTGGATCATCCACGCCGGTCTCATCCTCCTCTTCGTCGGCGAGTTCATGACGAGCGCGCTGCAGGTGGACGCGCAGCTCGCCATCGAGCAGGGCCAGACGCTCAACTACATCGAGAGCCCGCGCGAGCTCGAGCTGGCGGTCGTCGACGTGACGGATCCGGCGCACGACGACGTGTACGGGATCCCGCAGTCGCGCCTCGCGAGCGCCACCTCGATCGACATCCCCGGGACGCCCGTCTCGCTGCGCGTGAGGCGCTTCTTCCAGAACGCCGACTTGTCGGCGCGGGTGCCGGGCGATCCACCGTCGCCGGCGAACATGGGCGTCGGCGCGAGCGTGTCGGTGCGGGAGCTGCCGCCCGTCACGGCCGACGACCAGATGAACCGCGCCACGGCCTTCGTGGAGCCGACTGCCGGCGGCCGGAGCTACGGCACCTGGCTCGTCTCGAACGCGCTCGGCGCGCCGCAGTCCTTCACACACGAGGGCCGGACCTACGTCCTCGCCATGCGCCCGCAGCGGCAGTACCTGCCGTACTCGGTGACGCTGAAGCAGTTCCGGCACGACGTCTACCCGGGCACCGACATCCCGAAGAACTTCTCGAGCCTGGTGCACCTGTCGAACCCCTCGCGCGGCGAGGAGCGCGACGTCCTCATCTACATGAACCAGCCGCTCCGTTACCTGGGGAAGACCTTCTACCAGGCGAGCTTCGGGAAGGGCGACACGCTCTCCGTCTTGCAAGTGGTCGAGAACCCGGGCTGGCTCCTCCCCTACATCTCCTGCGTGCTCGTCACGCTCGGGCTCCTCGTGCACTTCGCGATGTCGCTGCGCCGCGGGATGCGCCGCCGCCAGGCGGCGGAGCCGGTTGGAGGCCTCACATGAACACCGCCAAGATCGCCAAGGTCGCGCCCTGGGTCGCGGGGGCGCTCGCGCTCGCCGGCGTCGGGTTCGCGATGATCCCACCCTCGCCGGTGCGCGGGTTCGACCTCGACGCATTCGGGCGCCTGCCCGTGCTCGAGGGCGGCCGCGTGAAGCCCATCGACTCGCTCGCCCGCAACTCGCTCCTCATGATCCGCAGCCAGCAGAGCTTCCGGCACCAGGGGCGCACGGTGGGCGCCGACGAGTGGTTCCTCGACGTCCTGTTCCGCCCCGAGGTGGCGGCGCAGGAGCCGGTCTTCGTCATCAACGACCCCGACGTGCTGGGCCTGCTCGGGCTCCGGCAGACCACCGAGCGGTACTTCTCCTTCGCGACGCTCGCGCCCCACCTCGAGAAGATCCAGCAGCAGGCGCAGGCCGCGCACGCGATCGACGCGAAGCAGCGGACGCGCTTCCAGAACGCGATCGTGAACCTCTTCGACCGCGTCTACCTCTACTACCGGCTCGAGAACACGCTCCAGTTCGCGGGCTCGCAGGGGCTCGCGGCCGAGATCGAGGCCCGCGCCGCCTCCGGGGCCGCCGCGCGCCACGAGGAGCTTTCCCAGCTCGCCTTCTTCCGCCCGCTCCTCCCGCCGTCGCCGACGAGCGACTCGTGGCGGAGCGTCGGCGAGGCGCTCCGCGCCGCGGCGCCCGCACCCGGCGTCCTCGACCCGGGGCTCGCGCCGTGGGCGCGCCTCGGCGCCGCCTACGCCAAGCAGGACGCCGCCGCCTTCGACCGCGCCACCGCCGAGCTCCGCGCGCTCGTCACGACGGCCCGGCCCGACGCCCAGGCGCAGGCCGATCACGAGACGATCTTCAACCGCGCCCAGCCCTTCTACCTCGGCATGGTCGTGTACGTGCTCGCGCTGCTCGTGCTCTTCGCGTCGTGGCTCTGGCTCCCCGCCATCCTCCAGCCGACCTCGTTCGCGCTGCTCGTGGCGGGCGCGGTCATCCACACGGGCGGGCTCGTCTCGCGCGTCATCCTGCAGGGCCGGCCGCCGGTGACGAACCTCTACTCGTCCGCCGTGTTCGTGGGCTGGGTGGCCGTCCTCCTCGGGATCGTCCTCGAGCGGATGTACCGGCGCGGCTTCGGGACGGCGGTGGCGGCCGCCTCCGGGTTCGCCTCGCTCATCATCGCCCACCACCTCTCGGGAGACGGCGACACGATGGAGATGATGCGCGCCGTCCTCGACTCGAACTTCTGGCTCGCGACCCACGTCGTGACCATCACGATCGGCTACAGCGGCACCTTCCTCGCCGGGGCGCTCGCCATCGGGTACGTCTTCCGGCGCCACCTCGCGCCCAGGATCGATCCGGCGACGTCGAAGGCGCTCGTCTCGATGACGTACGGCATCGTCTGTTTCGCGCTCCTCTTCAGCTTCGTCGGGACGGTGCTGGGCGGCATCTGGGCGGACCAGTCGTGGGGCCGCTTCTGGGGCTGGGATCCGAAGGAGAACGGCGCGCTCCTCATCGTCCTCTGGAACGCCATCATCCTCCACGCGCGGTGGGGCGGGTACGTCAAGGAGAAGGGGATCATGGCGATGGCGATCTTCGGCAACGTCATCACCAGCCTCTCCTGGTTCGGCGTGAACATGCTCGGCGTGGGGCTCCACTCGTACGGCTTCATGGACTCCGCGTTCTGGGCGCTGTCGGCCTTCATCGCCACGCAGCTCGCGCTCATCGCGCTCTGCCTCGTCCCGCGGCAGTTCTGGAAGCCGCGCGCGGCGGTCGACGGCCGCGGCGGTCGAGCGTCGGTGAAGCCGGCCTGATCGCCGCCGGAACAGGTGGCGTCCGCCGCGCCCGTGCCGTGAGCTGGCGGCCGCGCTCGGGAGGCATGTTCCGCGAACGGCGCGTGTTCTCCAGGTGATGACGACCACATTCCTCGGCGGCCTCGTCCTCCCCGTCCTCGTTGCCGGCAGTGCGCTCGGCTACACGCTCTGGCGCTCCGGCGTCCGGAAGCTGCGGCGCCAGCCCGTCGCCGCGCTCGGACGCGTCGTGATGGCGTCGAACCTCGTCTCGACGCGGCAGCGCGGCCGTTAGCGCTCGCCTCGTCGCGCGCCGTTGCGCGGCGAGCGTCGCATCGGTGAGCCAGAGACGCGCGCGCGTCGGCGCGGCGCGCTCGAGCCCGACGAGCGCAAGTGTCGGACGACGTGTGCGCTGCGCCCGGGAACACCTACACGGCGCAGCGCGTGGTGACTCTCGGTGCGACTCGCTCGCACCTTTCCGCAGCTCCTTTTCCTGCACGTTTACGGTGGGTTAACACCGCGTCCAATCCAGTGGCCAATACACTGGCCGTACCGTCTAGAGACGAGTAGCGTTCGCTCGACAGCTCGCTCGCTCGACTCACGTACGGGAGGACGACCCATGCATCTGCTTCGTGCCGCAGCTCTCGCCTCGTCGCTCGCGACCGCATCGGTCCCTTCGCCGGACGGGACGTTCACGGGATGTTACAAGACCGACGGCGGATCGCTGCGCCTCATCGACACCTCGACCGACTCCTGTCGCAATGGCGAGCTCCAGGTCACCTGGAACCAGAACGCGCCGAGCAGCTCCATCCAGGCGACGCCGCTCTTCGTCGGTGATCCAAACTGTCCGGCGGGCGGCACGGAGTTCGTGTGGCAGGGGGCGACCACCTACGCGTGCAACGGCACGCCCGGCGCGACGGGACCAGTCGGACCAGTCGGACCGATGGGCCCGATGGGCTACGCGGGACCGATCGGGCCGATGGGGCCAGCCGGAGCGACGGGGCCGGCGGGAGCGCAGGGCCCGATGGGCATCCCCGGACCGATGGGCTCGGCCGGCGTGGACGGGCTCCCCGGACTCCAGGGTCCCGCAGGTCCTGCTGGCGCGACTGGCCCGCAGGGACCGCAAGGCCCGGCCGGCGCGATCGGCGCGACCGGACCGCAGGGTCTCGCGGGCGCGGCTGGCGCAGCGGGCCCGCAGGGCCCGATCGGCCCGATCGGCGCGCAGGGTGAGAAGGGCGACGCGGGCGCCGTCGGTCCTCAGGGGCCGGTGGGTCCTGCCGGCCTGTCCGTCACGCTGACGCAGCTCGCGGCGGGCGACGCCAACTGCCCGAACGGCGGCGTCGCCGTCAACGCCGAGAGCGGGACCGGGTACGTCTGCGGCGCGCCGCAGGGCTATCCGGCGCTCGTGGACGCGGCGGCGATGCAGAAGATCGACGCCTGGGCCGGCCTGCCGTCCGACACGCGCTGGTCGGTCTGCTACAAGGCGACCCGCGACAACGGCGGCTTCTCGTTCGCGAGCTCGACGGCGCTCGCGTTCCACGGCCGGTGCGACGGGTACGCACGCACGTTCTTCGTCGCGAAGAGCACGGCGGGCGCGCTCTTCGGCGGCTACGCCGGGCAGCCCTGGGGCGCTGCGACGTGCGGCTACAAGAGCGACCCCGCCGCGTTCCTCTTCTCGCTCACGAACTCCTTCAGGCACGGGCTCATCAGCAGCTCCGCCTCGGCGTACGCGATGTACGATTGCCCGACGCTCGGCCCGACGTTCGGGATGGGCCATGACTTCTCGACGAACCTGAAGGACCAGGTCTCGGTCTCGCTCGGCTACAGCTACGCCTGCCGCACGGGGAGTGGGTCTCCGGCGTGCAGCACCGACTACGTGGGCATGGCCACCCCCATCCTCGTCGAGCTCGAGGTCTACGCGGCGCAGTAGAGGTCCGGGCGCAAACGCCGGCGCTGAAGACGAGGGCCCATCCGGCTTTGGCAGCCGGGTGGGCCCGACCGCGTTTCCGCACGGCCGATCCGAGACCGGCGCACGGTTGCGCATCGCCCAGGCGGTTCGGCGCGGACGACGCCCAGCTCCAGCTCTTCGCCGAAAATCAGAGGGCCCGCGCGGCTTTTCAGTCGCGTGGGCCCAGATGTTCGAGCGAGATGGAGTGCCTGGGGCCGGAATCGAACCAGCGACACGGGGATTTTCAGGCCCGAATCAGGGGTGGAGAATCCCGCGTCTCGGCGAGGGAAAGCCCCGGCGGCGAAGGGCGATTGCATCAAAGGTGCATCAGCGGACGGCCGCGGGCGGGCTGCACCGGACGCAACCGCGGGTCGTGGAGCGGCCGGTGCGTTAGACTCTCGTCGTGGCCGCGAGGATCGCCATCGACCGGGAGAGGGTCGCCGCCTTTTGCAGGCGCCATCACATCCGGCGCCTCGCGCTGTTCGGGTCGGTCCTGCGCGACGACTTCACGGCCGAGAGCGACGTGGATGTGCTCGTGGAATTCGAGCCAGGGCACGTCCCCGGACTCGCGTTCTTCGCGATGCAGGACGAGCTCTCGGCGATCCTGGGGCGCAAGGTCGACCTCAACACACCGGGCTTCCTCTCGCGCTACTTCCGAGACGAGGTCCTCGCCGAGGCCGAGACCCAGTATGGCGGCATGAGGACTCGGTCCGGCTGCGACACATGCTCGACGCTGCCCGGAAAGCGGTCGAGCTGACCTCCGGCAAGGCGCGGGACGAGATCGCGGCCGACGAGGTGGTTCAGCTCGCCTTGGCGCGCTTGCTTGAGATCTTGAGCGAGGCCTCGCTTAAGCTGTCGCCAGAGCTGCGCGACGCGCATCCAGAGATTCCGTGGGCGGAGATCCGTGGCCTCCGGAACCGGCTCGTCCACGCCTACTTCGACATCGACCTGGACGTGCTGATGGACATCGCCGCGCAAGACCTCCCGGCGCTCATCGGGCAGCTCGAGCGGCTTCTCACCTCTTGACCGTTCCGCCGGCGCCCAGATTCGACTGGCCAGCATCAAGAACATCCGCGACGTTGCGGGCCACACGCTCACGATCCGGCTCGACGACCCGGCGAAGGAAGCCATCCGCGAGGAGACCACGTACAAGGTCGTCCTGATGAAGACGGTTCCGGACGTGTGATCGGGTTTGAGGTTCTCAACGACCGACCCGCGACGGAGGATGCGCGGGTGTCAGTCGAGACAATCGTCCAC
>DASWDS010000040.1:0-2321 GCA_036395165.1 Anaeromyxobacteraceae bacterium
AGAGCGCCAGCTCGCCGGCCTCCGCGAACGCGGCCGCCGCGAGCGCGGGATCGCGCAGCGACGCGCCCTCGACCTGCAGCTGCTCGCGCACCTCGCGCCAGGCGCCGGTGCGCGCGTGCACGCGCCGAAGGCCGCGCAGCGCAGGGAGCGCACCCGGCGCGAGGCGCAGGCTCTCCTCGTACGCGGTCCGCGCGCGACCGGCGTCGCCCGCGTCCTCCCATGCCTCGCCCTCCTGCTGCGCCCAGAGCGCCCGCGACGGAGCGCCGGGCTCGGCGGCGCGCCGCGCCGCGAGGAGCTCCGCCAGCGCGCCGTGGTCGCCGCTCCGCCGCAGGGCGGCCTCGGCGAGCGGACCCGCCACCGGATCGCTGGGCGCGAGCGCGGCGGCGCGCGCCAGGTCCGCGGCGCCGTCGCCGCCCTCCGCGACGCGGTCGAGCGCGGCGGCGACGAGGAGCTGCGCCGCGTCGCGAGGCTCGGCCGCGCGTGCCGCGAGCGCCTCGCGCGCCTCGGCCTGCGCCTTCGCGACCCGCGAGAGCAGGAGGAGCGCGCCGGCGTGCCCCGGCGCCTCCGCCAGCGCCGCGCGGCAGGCCTCCTCGGCGCCGGCCGCGTCGCCTGCGCGATCGGCGAGGAGCGCCGCGGCCCGGAGCAACGACGCGACGCGCGCCGGACCGCGCTCGTGATCCGCGTGCGCCCGGCGCAGGCTCGCGAGCTCGGCCCAGCGACCGCGCGCGGAGAGGATGCGGTCGAGCGCGCGCAGCGACGGCCCGGAGCCCGCCGCCGCGCGCAGCACCTCGGCGTGGACCTCGGCCGCGCGGTCGAGATCGCCGAGGCGCGTCTCCAGGATCTCAGCCACCTCCCCGAGCAGCGCCGCCTTGCGGTCGGGCGCAGCGCGGGCGGCGGCGTCCGCCGTCAGCACCTCGACGAGGCTCTCCCACTCGCCGTGCGCGCGGTAGAGCCGCGCCAGCGCCCGGAGCGCGCCGACATGCGAGGGGGACAAGGTCAGCACCTCGCGATGGGCGGCGATCGCCTCCCCCTCCTGGCCGAGGCGCTGCTCGAGGATCTCGCCGACGCGGAAGTGGAGGGCGGCCGCGCTCTCCGTCGAGAACGACGCCTCGGCCTCGGCGCGGCACATGGCCACGAGGTCGGTCCAGCGGCCGGCGCGCGCGTAGAGGCGGCCGAGCGCGCGCAGCGCCGGGAGGTGCGTCGGATCGAGCCGCAGCACGCGCTCGTGGGTGGCGGCCGCGGCCGCGTCGTCGCCGAGCTGCTCCTCCTGCACCTCGGCGGAGCGCTGCAGGAGCGCGATGGCCTTGCGCGAGTCGGACGTGATCGAGGCGAGCCGGTCGTGGAGCGCGACGACCTCGTCGAAGCGGCCGGCGCGCTCGCGGAGCGCGGCCAGGGCGCGCAGCGCCACGAGGTGGTCCGGCGCCAGCGCGAGGATGCGCTCGCACGCGCCCGCCGCCGCCTCGAGATCGCCCAGCTGGTCCTCGTGGAGGCGTGCGAGCCGAAAGAGGACGGCCACGCGCTCCTCCGCGTCGGAGGTCGTAGCGAGGTCGCTCTCCAGCAGGCCCGCCAGCGCCTCGTGCGCGCCGATTCGCTCGTACAGCCGCTCGAGCGCCTGGTGCGCGGGCAGGAGCGTCGGCTCGAGCGCGAGCGCCTCCGCGTAGAGGTCGATCGCCTCCGGCACCCGGCCGAGCCGCTCCTCCAGGACCTCGGCCGCCTTGAAGCAGCGGTGGGCCCGCTCGCGCGCGTCGGGTGCGGCGGCCCGTTCGGCGAGGAAGGTCTCGAGGAGCCGCCCCCAGTCGCTGGCGCGCGCGTGCAGGCGGCCGAGCGCGGCGAGCGCGCCACGGTGGCCCGGGTCGATCGAGAGGACGGTGTGGTAGGAGGCGGCCGCCTCGTCCGGGCGGCCGAGGCGCTCCTCGCAGATCTCGGCGAGGCGGAGCTGGCCGAGGACGAGCTCGGCGGGATCGTCGTCGGTGGAGGCCGCCGCGGCGCGAGCGCGCAGCGCCTCCGCCGTCGCGTCCCAGTCGCCGCGCGCCTCGTGCAGCCGGGCCAGCGCGTCGAGCACCACCGGATCGCCGCCGCCGCGCTCGCGCGCGCCGACGAGCGCCGCGCCCGCGTCCGCGGCTCGGTCGAGCCGCTCGTCGAGGAGCCGCGCCAGGGCGCAGAGGGCGAGGCCGGCGTCGCGCGCCGGGACGCGCTCGTCGGCGCCTTCCGCGGCGAGCACGCGCGCGAGCGCCTCGAGGCGCTGCTCGCGCTCGGCGTGGCGGCGTGCCGCCGCGCGAACCACCGCGTCCGCGGGCGCGAGGTCGAAGGCGCGGAGCGCG
>DASWDS010000041.1:0-13655 GCA_036395165.1 Anaeromyxobacteraceae bacterium
GCGCGCGGATGCCGACGGCCGTGCGCGCTGCCGCCCGGCGGGCTGCCATGACGCCCTGCTCGACCGCGTGCGGCAGCGCGCCACCCGTGGTGTCGGAGAGCAGGATGCCCTCTGCTCCTGCGCGCGCCGCCTGCTCGACGATGCCGAGGGCGTGCCTGCCGCCGTCATGCATCGCGTCGAAGAAGCCGTCCAGCTCGACGAGGGCGGCTCGTCCGGCGCGGCGCACCGCGGCGACGGCGCCGGCCACGTGCGCGGCCGCCCTCCCGCCGCGCGCCCCTGGCGCGACCTGGATGGACAGCGTCACCGCGGGCGTCCCCGATCGGATGGCGGCGCCGAGCTCGCGATCGCCCTCGGCGCGCCCGTGCGGGGCCAAGGTCGCACAGGCGCACAGGCGTGCGCCGCCCAGCTCGAGCCGCCGCGCCACGCGGAAGATCTCGGCATCCGCCCCGCGGCCGCCGGGCCACCCGGCCTCGACGAAGGCGACCCCCATCTCGGCCAGGCGGAGCGCGATGCGCAGCTTGTCGCGGACCGACAGCTGCAGCCCCGCCTCGCGCGCCCCTTCGGTCAGCGTCGCGTCATAGATGCCGATCTTCACCCGGTGGACGCTAATCGACCTTCGCCGGAGCGTCGAGCCCGAAGCCGATGACCCGCCGGCGCTCCGCGCGAGCCCGGGACCGGCCGGCCCATCCGCGTTATGGGCCTCGCCGATGCACCACGTCCTGCTCGACGGTGACACGCTCAAGCTCGAGGAGGTCCTCGCCGTCGCCCGAGGCGAGGCGCGCGCCGAGGTCGCTCCGGAAGCACGCCGGCGCGTGGCCGCCGCGCGGGCGCTCGTCGAGGCGCGTCTCGAGGACGGCCAGGCGCACTACGGCATCAACACCGGCTTCGGCACGCTCGCGGAGGTGCGCATCGCGCGCGGCGACCTGGCGCGCCTGCAGCGCAACCTCGTTCTCTCGCACGCGGCGGGCGTGGGCGCGCCGCTCCCCCTCGAGGAGGCGCGCGCGCTCGTGCTCCTCAGGGCGAACGTGCTCGCGAAGGGCTTCAGCGGCATCCGCGAGCAGACGCTCGACCTCGTCGTCGAGATGCTGAACCGCGGCTGCATCCCGGTCGTCCCGGAGCGCGGCTCCGTCGGCGCGTCGGGCGATCTGGCGCCGCTCGCGCATCTCGCGCTGGTGGTCATCGGCGAGGGGGAGGCGTGGGTGGCGGGAGCGCGGCTGCCGGGGCGGCGCGCGCTCGAGGAGGTCGGGCTCGCGCCGGTCGAGCTCGAGCCCAAGGAGGGGCTCGCGCTCGTGAACGGCACGCAGGCCATGGCGGCGGTGGGCGCGCTCGCCGTGCTCCGCGCCGAGCAGCTCGCCCGGCTCGCGGACCTGGCGGGCGCGATGACGGTGGAGGCGCTCCTCGGGTCGCACGTGCCCTTCACGGAGGCGATGCACCGCGCGCGCGGGCAGCCAGGGCAGCTCGCGGCAGCGGCCCACCTGCGAGAGCTCCTCGCCGACTCGCCGCTCAACGCGTCGCACCAGGGCCCCGACTGCCATCGAGTCCAGGACCCGTACTCGCTGCGCTGCATCCCGCAGGTCCACGGGGCGGCCCGCGACGGCATCGCCTTCGCGCGCGGCGCGATCGAGCGCGAGGTCAACGCCGCCACCGACAACCCGCTCATCTTCCCCGACGAGGGGGCCATCCTCTCCGGCGGGAACTTCCACGGACAGCCCGTCGCGCTGGCGCTCGACGTGCTCGCCATCGCGGCCTCCCACCTCGCCACCATCTCGGAGCGGCGGGTGGAGCAGCTCGTGAACCCCTCGCTCTCGGGCCTGCCGCCCTTCCTCGCCCCACGCCACGGCCTCAACTCGGGCTTCATGATCGCGCAGGTGACGAGCGCCGCGCTCGTCTCGGAGAACAAGGTGCTCTGCCACCCCGCGAGCGTGGACTCGATCCCGTCGTCCGCCGGGCGCGAGGACCACGTCTCGATGGGGATGAACGCCGCGCTCAAGGCGCGCCAGGTCGTCGAGAACGTGCGGACCTGCCTCGCCATCGAGCTGCTCGTGGCGGCCCAGGCGCTCGACCTCCGCGCGCCGCTCCGGCCGGCGGCGCGCGTCGCGGAGGCGCACCGGCGCATCCGCGAGGCCGTCCCGCACCTCGACGAGGACCGCGAGCTGCACCGCGACGTCGAGGCGGTGTGCCGGCTCGTGGACGAGGGCCGGCTCGCCGGCTGAAGGGCGCGCTAGACCACCGGCGGGTTCAGGCAGAGCGCCTGATTCAGCGCGACGATCGCCTGCTTGTAGTCGCCGCGGTTGATGACGAACTGCATGTTCGTCTGCCGGAGCGACTGCGAGAAGGCGTTCACGTTGATCCTGTTCTCGGCGAGCGCGTGGGTCGCCCTCGCGAGCACGCCCGGGAACGCGATGTTCGAGCCGATCACGCACACGATCGCGGAGGGCACGGCCGTCACGACCTCGTACCGGTTCTCGAGCTCCTCGATGAAGGCGGAGGTGACCGACTTCTCCCAGACGACGTGCGTGATCGAGTTCGCGTTGGTCGCCTTGAGGATGTAGGAGATCCCGTGGTTCCTGAAGACCTCCATCACGCCGAGGTCGAACCCGACGGTGCCCACCATCGAGGGGTCGTGGATCTCGACCGCGGTCACCTTCGGCGACCCGGCGATGACCTCGATGCGCGCCTGCTTGCCGACGAAGTCCTTCGTGATGAGCGTGCCGGGGTGCTCGGGCTCGAAGGTGTTCTTGAGCCGGATGGGGATGCCGGCGAGCTCCATCGGCTTCGCCGCCTTCGGGTGGATCGCCTCCATCCCGACGTCGGCGAGCTGGTCCGCGACGTCGTAGTTGGTCATCCCCACGACCACGGTGTTCTGCCCGCCCACGATCTCCGGGTCGGCCGAGGAGAGGTGGAACTCCTTGTGGATGACGGCCTCGTCGGCCTTGAGCTCGACGGCGACCTTGCTGAAGGTGACCTCCGAGTAGCCGCGGTCGAACTCCCGCATGATGCCCTCGACGCCCTTCGTGTACCCCGTGACGACCACCACCTGCCTCGTGCAGTCCACGCCCTTGAAGCACTTGTGGATGCGCTCGTCGATGGTGAGCGGGTCGTCGTCGTCGAACCCGGAGAGGTCCATGAGCAAGGCCTGGACGCCCTTCGCCTTCAGGATCTCGACCGAGTTGTAGGCGCTGTGCGCCTCGCCGATGGCGGCGAGCATCTCGCGCGCGGCGAGGAGGACGTTGTCGCGACGCAGGTACCCGCTCGCGAGGACGTGGCGCATCGAGTCGAGGTAGGCCCGCAGCTCGTGCATCCGCTTCTCGAGGAAGCCGTCGGCCTTGGCCAGGTCGAGCCCGAGCGGCGCGAGCTCCTTGTTCATCCCCTTGAGCTTGCCGGTGAGGCCCTCGAGCGCGGACACGTAATCGCCGCCCGCGGCGAACCGCGCGTAGATCCCGGGCTCCCCGGTCTTCTTGTGCTCGAGCAGGAGGTTCGTGACGCCGGCGTACGCGGACACGACGTAGACCCGGCCGTAGGCGTGCTTCGGATCGCGCAACATGACGTTGCGGAGCACGTCGTCGAAGCGGGACATCGAGGTGCCGCCAATCTTTTCGACGCTGATCATGGCCGCGAATCATACTTCATGTCGGGCCCATGGCCAGACGCCGTCGCGTGCCCCGGGCCGGCTCGGTCGGCGAGCGGCTGATCGCTCGCGACCGCCCACCGCTCACCGCATCGCGAGCTCGACGGCGCGGCGCAGCCCCGCGAAGCGCAGCCGCGCCACCGCCTCGGCCGGCGTGAGCCAGGCGTGCTCCGCGTGCTCGTCCGAGAGCCGGCACCCGAACCCGGGCGGCAGGCGCGCCGCGAAGGCCGTCTCCTCCGCCACGCACAGGCCCGGCGCGGCGCCGCGCAGGAGCCCCGGCTCGACCGCGAAGCCATGCCGGTAGCCGAGCGGCGTGACGGGGACGTCGGCGCCCGTCTCCTCGAGGAGCTCGCGGCGGGCCGCCGCGTCGGGCGCCTCGCCGGGCTCGATCCGCCCGGTCACCGGCTGCCAGAACCCGCCGCGCGCCTCGGAGCGGCGCAGGAGCAGGACGCGCCCGTCCGCGCCCACCGGCACGACCGAGACGGTCTCGAGGTCGGGCGGCCGGTCGTCGCGGGCGCGGCCGAGGAGCGCCGCGAGGTGCCCTGCGAGCCGCTCCTCCACCTCCGCCAGCGAGGGCACCGCCCGGCCGCGCGCCGCCAGCTCCTGCGCGAGGCTCGTCACGCCGAGCCGCGGGTCCGCGATGCCGCAGGGGACGATCACCTGGAAGTGGCGCATGTCGGGCGCGACGTTGAAGGCGAGGCCGTGCGAGGTGATCCAGCGCGAGAGGTGGACGCCCACGGCGCCGATCTTCTTCCGGCCGACCCACGCCCCGCGGTGCTCCTCGTGCCGGCCCGCCTCGACGCCGTCCTCGGCGCAGACGCGGATCATCGCCTCCTCGAGGGCGCCCACGTACTTCCGGACGTCGGGGCGGTCCGAGAGGTCGAGCACCGGATAGGCGACGATCTGGCCTGGGCCGTGGTAGGTCACGTCGCCCCCGCGGTCGGTGGCGTGGATCTCGAAGCCCTGCTTCGAGAGCCAGTCGGGGGACGCGGTGATGTGACGCGTCTCGGCGCCGCGCCCGAGCGTGAGCACCGGCGGGTGCTCCAGGAGGAAGAGGAAGTCCGTCGCGGGCGGCGTCGCGTCGTGGACCGCCTCGGCGGCGAGCGCCATGAGGCGCAGGCCGTCCGCGTACTCGACCCGTCCCAGCCTGTGGACCCGCAGCGTCCTCACGCCCGCGCCGCCGCCCCGCTCGCCGGCGCCTTCCTGGGCCGCTCGGGCCGGTTGAGCGCGTGGATCGCCTCGCCCAGCGCCGCCTTGCAGGCCTCCATGAAGGCCTCGGGCAACGTCGGGTGCGCGTGCACCGTCAGCGCGACGTCCTCGAGGTAGGCACCCATCTCGAGCGCGAGCGCAGCCTCCGCGATGAGGTCGGCCGCCTCGGGGCCGACGATGGTGACGCCGAGGAGCAGGTTCGTCGCGCGGTCGGCGACCACCTTCACGAAGCCCTCGGTGTGATCGATGGCGATGGCGCGCCCGAGCGCCGCGAAGGCAAACTTGCCGGTGATCGGGTCGTAGCCCTGGTTCTTCGCCTCCTCCTCGGAGAGCCCGACCGTGGCGACCTCCGGGTCGGTGAAGATCCCGGAAGGCATCGCGATCCAGTCGCGCGTCGACTTCTTGCCCGCGATGACCTCGGCGGCGATCTCGCCCTCCTTGAACCCCTTGTGGGCGAGGAGCGGCGGGCCGCATACGTCCCCGATGGAGTAGATGGACGGCACGTTCGTCTGCATCCGATCGTTCACCTCGACGAAGCCCTTCGGCCCGACCTTGACGCCCGCCTTGTCGAGGCCGACCCCCTCGCTGTTGGGCCGGAAGCCGACCGCGACGAGGACCTTGTCGCACGGGATCGCCTGCTCCTTCCCGTCGACCTCGATCCTCACGGTCAGCTCGCCGCCCGTGCGCTCGAGCCCCTTCGCCTTCGCGCTGACGTGCAGCGCCACGTCGCGCTGGCGCAGCCCCTTCGCCACGAGGCGGACCGCTTCGGGATCGACGCCGGAGAGGATCGTGGGCAGCGCCTCGACGACGGTCACCTTGCTGCCCAGCTTCGCGTAGACGGTGCCGAGCTCGAGGCCGATGATGCCTCCGCCGATCACGACGAGCCGCTTCGGGAGGTCCGGGAGGTCGACCGCCTCCTTCGCGCTCCAGACGTCCTTGCCGTCGAGCTCGAAGCCGGGGATCTGCACCGGGCGCGCCCCGGTCGCGACGATGAAGGCCTGCGCCTCGACACGCGTCTTCCCGTCGGCGCCCTCCACCTCGACGGCGTTCGGCGCGACGAAGGTGGCCGTGCCCTTCATGACCTCGACGCCGTTCCCCTTCTCCAGCATGCCGACGCCGCCGACCAGCTTCTTCACCACGTCGTTCTTGAACTGGCGGAGCTTCGCCACGTCCACCTTGGGCTCGGCGGTGATGCCGCGATGGCCCGCGCCGCGGAGGTCCTCCACCAGGTTCGCGGCGGCGATGAGCGCCTTCGAGGGGATGCAGCCCCAGTTGAGGCAGACGCCGCCGAGCGCCTCCCTGTCCACCAGCGCCGTCTTCTTTCCGAGCTGGGCGAGGCGGATCGCGGCGACGTAGCCGCCCGGGCCGGCGCCGATCACCACCGCGTCGAACGTCTTGGTCGCCATGCCCACCGCCTCCAGGAGGGAAACCGGGCGGAATATAACCGCCGGCCGGC
Organism: Anaeromyxobacteraceae bacterium; assembly: GCA_036395165.1. Classification (GTDB taxonomy): domain Bacteria; phylum Myxococcota; class Myxococcia; order Myxococcales; family Anaeromyxobacteraceae; genus Anaeromyxobacter_A. Next base: position 6,294 of record DASWDS010000041.1, read on the forward strand.
TGCGAGGGCGGGAAATGCGGGCGCCCGGCGGCGTAGGCGGCGTCCGCGCGGGCGCCGGCCCTCTCGCGCTACACCATCTCCATGAAGAGCAGGTTCGGGTCCTCGAGGTAGGCGATGACCGCGTAGGCGAACGCGGCGCCGATGTGGCCGTCCACCACGCGGTGGTCGAACGAGAGCGAGAGGTGCATCACGTCGCGCGCGACGATCTGGCCGTCCCTCACCACGGGCGTGGGACGGATGCGATGCACGCCGAGGATGGCGACCTCGGGGAAGTTGATGATGGGGGTCGCGAAGAGCCCGCCCTGCGCGCCGAGGCTCGTGATGGTGAAGGTGGAGTGGCCCATGTCCTCCGGGCGCGCCTTGCCCGCCTTCGAGTCGGAGGAGAGGCGCTCGATCTCGCGCGCCAGTCCGAGGAGCGACAGGCGATCGGCGTTCCGCACCACCGGGACGACGAGCCCGTGCTCCGTCGCCGACGCGATCCCGATGTGGTACTCGCGGCGCAGCCGGATCTCGCCGCGCGGCTCGTCGAGCGTCGCGTTGAGCCACGGGTGCTTCTTCAGCGCCGCCACGACCGCCTTCACGACGAAGGGCAGGAAGGTCACCTTCACGCCGTCGGCGCGCGCCGCGGCGGCGATGCGCTCCTTCACCTTCACGAGCTCCGTCGCGTCCACCTGCTCGACGAAGGTGAAGTGGGCGGCGGTCCGCTTCGACTGCGCCATCCGCTCGGCGATGCGGCGACGGATGCCGCGCACCGGGATCACCTCGTCGCCGTGCACGACCTCCGCGGTGTCGGGCCGCGCCGGGAGCTGCTCCGCGAAGGGGGCGGGCCGCTGCGGGACCGGCGGCGGCGCCGTCCTCGACGGATGGCCGTTGCGGGCGTGGTCGAGGTCGTCCTTCGTGACGCGGCCACCCGGGCCCGTGCCGCGGATGGCGTTCACGTCGACGCCGAGCTGCCGCGCCATCGCTCGGACGGCGGGGGTGGCGAGCGACTTCGTGCGCGAGGCCGTCGTCGAGGGTTCCGGCTCCCTCGCCTCGAGAGGCGGGGAGAGGCGCTGGGTGGAGGTCGAGGTCGCGGGCGTGGTCGCAGCCGTCGGCGCCTCGACCTTCACTTGCTGTGGTCCCGGGGTGGGGGCGGCGGCCTCGAGCTCCAGCTCGAGCAGCGGATGGTGGACCTTGGCAAGCTCGCCCTCCTGGTAGTGGAGGCGGGTGACGCGCCCGCGGCGCGGCGACGGGATGGTCACCGTCGCCTTGTCGGTCATCACCTCGACGAGCGGCTGGTCCTCGTGGACCTCGTCGCCCGGCTTCACGAACCACTTCTGGATCTCGGCCTCGACCACCCCTTCGCCGATGTCGGGCAGGATGAACTCGAACGCCATGGTGGCCTCGCGTGGTGCCGGAAGCTAGTAGCGGATGGTCTCTCGAATGGCCCGCAGGATGCGCGGCGCGCGCGGCAGGTACTCGTACTCGAGCGTGTACGGGAACGGCGTGTCGAACCCGGTGACGCGCGCGACGGGCGCCTCGAGGTGGACGAAGCAGCGCTCCTGGATGAGGGTCGCCAGCTCGGCGCCGAACCCGCAGGTCCGCGGCGCCTCGTGGACGACGACCACCCTCCCCGTCTTGGTCACGGAGGCGACGATCGCGTCGAGGTCGAGCGGCTGCAGCGAGCGCAGGTCGAGCACCTCGCAGTCGATGCCCTCCTGCTCCGCCTCGCGCGCCGCCTGGTCGGCCTCGTGCCACATCGCGCCCCAGGCCAGGATCGTGATCTGGTGGCCGGCGCGCGTCACCTTGGCCTGGCCGAGCGGGATGGCGTACTCGCCCTCGGGCACCTCGCCCTTCGCGGCGCGGTAGACGCGCTTCGGCTCGAAGAAGATCACGGGGTCGGGGTCGCGGATCGCGCTCACGAGGAGCCCCTTCGCGTCCTCCGGCGTCGCCGGCACCACCACCTTCAGCCCCGCCGTGTGGATGAAGTGCGCCTCGGGCGACTGCGAGTGGTAGTGGCCGCCGCGGATGCCGCCCCCGTACGGCGTCCGGATGACGAGCTTGCACGACCACTGGCCGCCCGAGCGGTAGCGGTACTTGGCCACCTCGCTCACGATCTGGTCCATGGCCGGATAGATGAAGTCGGCGAACTGGATCTCGGGAACGGGGCGCAGCCCGTAGAGCGCCATCCCCAACGCCGTTCCGATGATGCCGCTCTCCGCGAGCGGCGTGTCGATGACGCGGTCGGCGCCGAACTCGTCGTAGAGCCCCTGCGTCGCGCGGAAGACGCCGCCGAACTTGCCCACGTCCTCGCCGAGGATGACGACGTTCGGGTCGCGCCGCATCTCGACGCGGAGAGCGTCGTTCACCGCCTGGATGATGTTCAAGGTCGGCACGGAAAAAACCTCCTCGCCGCCGATCGGCCGTCAGCGGCGGCCGGTGCGCGGATCGCCGCCCACGCGCGGGTCGTCGGCGAGGGCGCGCCGGAGCTCCTCGAGCTGCTCGCGCTGCTGCCGCAGCGGCTCGGCGTAGACGCCCTCGAAGAGCGTCTCGATGGGCGGCTTTGCCGGGTACGCCTCGGCGGCCTTCACGGCGCTCTGGATCGCCTCTCGCACCTCGCCCTGGAGCTTCGCCTCCTCCGCGTCGCCGAGCAGGCCGCGCCCGGCGAGGAACGCCTTCAGGCGCAGGATGGGGTCCTTCTTGCGCCAGGGCTCGACCAGCTCCGGTGGCCGGTACGCGCGCGGATCGTCGGACGTCGAGTGACCCTCGATGCGGTACGTGACGCACTCGAGGAGCGTCGGGCCGTCCCCGTCCGCGGCGCGCTCGCGCGCGCGGCGCGTGGCGGCGTACACGGCGAGGAGATCGTTCCCGTCCACGCGCTCGCCGCGCATCCCGTAGGCGAGCGCCTTCTGGGCGATGGTCTCCGACGCGGTCTGCCGCTCGCGCGGCACGCTGATGGCCCACCCGTTGTTGCGGCACGCGAAGACCACCGGGACCTTGTTCACGGCGGCGAAGTTGAGGCCGGTGTGGAAGTCGTTGGCGCTCGTCGCGCCCTCGCCGAAGTAGACGAGCGAGACCATCTCGTCGCCCTTGATGCGCGCGGCCCAGGCCGCGCCGACCGCCTGCGGGATCTGGGTGGCGATGGGCGAGCTGATCGAGGTGAAGAGCGCTGGCCGCCACGCCTCGTGGCACGGCATCTGGTGCCCGAGCATGGCGTCGCCGGCGTTGCCGAGCAGATCGCAGACGTACTTCTCGAGCGGCATGCCGCGCAGGAGCGCCGCCCCGTGCTCGCGATAGCACGGGAAGACCCAGTCGGTCGGCTCCATGGCGCGGACGGTGCCGAACACCGTCGCCTCCTCGCCGATCGAGCCGATGTAGAAGTTGATCCGGCCCTGGCGTTGCATCGCGATCATGCGCTCGTCGAGCTGGCGGTTCAGGACCATCCAGCGGTACAGCGCGACGAGGTCGCCGTCCGGGAGCGCGACCTCGTCCGGATCGGCGCTGCCGTCCTCCTGGAGCACGCGGTAGAGCGGAAAGGCCTCCCCCGTCTGGACCGGCGGCGGCGACGCGCCATTCGCGCCCTTGCGGCGCGCGGGAATCCCTACCTCGGGCTCACCTCGCATCGCTCGCCTCCCGGCCCAGCTCCCCGTCGCCTCGCCGCGACGCGATCTCACCGCGAAGGAACAGCTCCGCGGCGCGGTAGCTGGAGCGCACCAGCGGCCCGCTTGCCACGTACCGGAACCCATGCCGCTCGCCCAGGCCCTTGTAGGCGCCGAAGCGCTCGGGCGTGACCCATTCGACGACGGGCAGGTGCCACGCCGACGGCCGAAGGTATTGACCTAACGTGAGGATGTCGACCCCGACCCCGCGCAGGTCGCGCATGGTCTCCTCGAGCTCGGCCTCGCTCTCACCCAGCCCCAGCATGATCGACGACTTCGTGACGACCCGCGGAAACTCCCGCTTCATCCGCTCGAGCACCGTCAGGGTCTGGTCGTAGCCCGCCTTCTGATCGCGGACGACCGGGGTGAGGCGGCGCACCGTCTCGATGTTGTTCGCGAAGACGTCTGGAGCGGCGCGGCCGACGGCCCGGATCGCCTCGGGGTCGCCGCGGAAGTCCGGGGTCAGCACCTCGACCAGGAGGCGCGGGATCTCCTTCAGCCGGACGATCGCGTCCGCGAAGTGACCCGCACCGCCGTCGGGGAGGTCGTCGCGATCGACGCTCGTCACGACGATGTAGTCGAGGTGGAGCTCCCGGATGGCATGGGCGAGATGACGCGGCTCGTCGGGATCGAGCGGCGGCGGCTGCGCGGCCGTCTTCACGTTGCAGAAGCGACAGCCGCGCGTGCACACGTCGCCCATGAGCATCACGGTGGCGGTTCCGCCGCCCCAGCACTCCGCCACGTTGGGGCAGTGCGCCTCCTGGCAGACGGTGTGGAGCTGGAGCGACCGGAGGGTCTCCCGGACGTGCTGGTAGCGCTCGCCGCCCGGCACGCCGACTCGCAACCAAGGGGGCTTCTTCGCGCCGACCGGCATCCCGGAGGCGCGGAGCTGCGCAGCCAGCTCGCGGCGGGCCCGGAGGGGCTCGTCGGGTTCCGCCCTCAGGATGGGCAGGCTGTGGCGCGTCTCGTCCATTCCAGGCGGCAGCGATGTACCGGTTGTAAGCATGCCAGTCAACGCCGGCCTGCAATAGTGTGCACGCACGGCATGGAGCGGGATCGCTCGTGATTTCAGGCGTTCGCGTGCTATAGTCGCGGGATCGTGAGCGCCTCGATCGACGACGTCGACGCACCGCCCCGGCCGCTCGCCGTGACGGACGCGCCCGTCACGCCCACGCGCATCCTCATCGTCGACGACGACGCGACCGTCCGGGACGTCATCGGCGTCCTCCTCGGGGAGGAGGGGTACGTCTGCGCCACGGCGACGACCGCCGAGCAGGCGGTCGAGCTCCTGCACGTGACCGAGTTCCACCTCGTGCTCTGCGACATGAAGATGCCGGGCAAGGACGGCCTGTGGCTGATCGATCGTCTCCGGTCCGAGCAGCCCTCCACGGCGGTCATCATGCTGACGGCCTTCGGCGACACGGAGGCGGCGGTCGAGTGCCTGCGGCGAGGCGCCGTCGACTACCTGCTCAAGCCGCCGAAGGTGACGGACCTCGTCCGCGCCATCGAGCGCGCGCTCGCGAAGCGGCGCCTCGAGCTCGCGCGGCAGCGCTACCGGACGAGCCTCGAGCGGCGCGTTCGCGAGAAGACGGCGGAGCTGTCGAAGGCGCTGCGCGAGATCGAGGCCGCCTACGCGAGCACCCTCTACGCGCTCGTCGCCGCGCTCGACGCGCGGGAGCACGAGACGTCCGACCACTCCCAGCGCGTGGTGCGGTACACGCTGGCCATCGCGGAGGCCCTGGGCGTGCCGGCCGCGGACCGCCCCGACATCGCCCGCGGCGCCCTCCTCCACGACATCGGCAAGATCGGCGTGCCGGACGCTATCCTCCTCAAGCCCGGACCGCTCGTCGCGGCCGAGTGGGAGGAGATGCGCCGTCATCCGCAGACCGGGTACACGATCCTGAGGTCCATCCCGTTCCTGCAGGTGCCCGCGGAGATCGTGCTCGCTCACCAGGAGCGGTTCGACGGCTCCGGGTATCCGCGCGGCCTCGCCGGCGACGCCATCCCGCTCGGCGCGCGGATCTTCACGATCGCGGACACGCTCGACGCCATCACGAGCGACCGGCCCTATCGCAGGGGCGCTTCGCTCGACAAGGCTCGCGACGAGATCCGGCGCTTCGCGGGGACGCAGTTCGACCCGAGCTGCGCCGAGGCGTTCCTGTCGCTCGATGAGAAGCTCGTCGTGTCGCTCCGCCGCCCCGATCCCCGCATGCCGGCCGCGAACGGGTGACCTCCGCGCCGTCAGCCGAGCGGGGGCTGGCCGACGCGCAGGGGCGGCGCATCCGCTACCTGCGCCTCTCCCTGACCGATCGGTGCAACTTCACTTGCAGCTACTGCTCGCCACAGCCGCACGAGGGCTGCGAGTCGATGCCGCGCGAGGCGATCGTCCGGCTCGTTCGCGTCTTCGCCGGCATGGGCGTCGAGCGCGTCCGCCTCACCGGGGGTGAGCCGACGCTGCGCCCCGACCTGCTCCAGATCGTGCGCGACATCGCGGCCGTGCCCGGCATCGAGGAGATCGCGCTCACCACCAACGGCCACCAGCTCGAGCGCCTGGCGTCCTCGTTGCGGGCCGCCGGCGTGCTCCGGCTCAACGTGTCGCTCGACACGCTCCGCCCCGAGCGGCTCCGGCAGGTGTCGGGACGCGCCGCGTCGCTGCCGCGCATCCTCGAGGGCCTCGCGGCGGCCGGGCGCGCGGGGTTCGTCTCGCTCAAGCTGAACGCCGTCGTGGTGCGCGGCGTCAACGAGGACGAGCTGGGCGAGCTCGCGCGGTTCGGGTGGCGCCACCGGGCCATCGCGCGCTTCATCGAGCTCATGCCGTTCGGCCACGCGGGCGAGCCGGTCCCGATCGCCGAGGTGAAACGCCTCCTCGAGGCGCAGGGGGTCCGCCTGGCGCCCGACTCGACCCGCGGTTGGGGCCCGGCGCGGCACATGCGCGGCACGTCGGGCGAAGGCACCGCCGCCGTCGAGGGGCTCGTCGGGTTCATCGGCGCCATGACCGAGGGCTTCTGCGAAGACTGCAACCGGGTGCGGGTGGGCGCCGACGGCGCGCTCCGCGCGTGCCTGGGAGGCCGCGATCGGGTCGAGCTCCTGCCCCTCGTGCAGGCGGGCGCCGACGACGGCGCGATCGCGACCGTGATCCGAGAGGCGCTGCAGAGGAAGGGCGAGCGCCACGGCATGGCGGACGCGCGCGGAGGGCTCCTCCCCATGATCGGCGTCGGCGGCTGACGGCGTGCACCTGCGGGGGCGTCGAGCAGCGAACCCGCAGCTCCCCGCCCTACGGCACCACCTGCAGCGGCCCCTGCTTCCGGGGCTCACCCTCCTCGTTCGCCTGCTCCTTCGCCGCCACTTCCTCGAGGTGGCCGTGGATCTTCATGGAGCAGAACTTCGGACCGCACATCGAGCAGAACTCCGCGCTCTTGAACGCCTCGTGCGGGAGCGTCTCATCGTGCATCGCGCGCGCCGTCCCGGGATCGAGCGAGAGCGCGAACTGCTTGTTCCAGTCGAACGCGTACCGGGCACGGGAGAGCTCGTCGTCGCGGTCGCGCGCGCCGGGGCGGTGCAGCGCCACGTCGGCGGCGTGGGCGGCGATCTTGTAGGCGATGATTCCCTGACGGACGTCGTCCACGTTGGGCAGCCCGAGGTGCTCCTTGGGCGTGACGTAGCAGAGCATCGCCGCGCCGTGCTGCGCCGCGATGGTCGCGCCGATGGCGCTCGTGATGTGGTC
>DASWDS010000042.1:0-17744 GCA_036395165.1 Anaeromyxobacteraceae bacterium
CGCGACATCTACGCCGTGACCGGCACGCCTCGGCCGCTCGAGTTCGAGGACGAGGTCGTGGCCCTCGTCGAGTATCGCGATGGCTCCATCATCGACACAGTGCGACGCGTCAAGGCGTAGCGTGCTCGAGGCCCGCGACGCGCGGCAGGCGGCGATGGACCGCCACCTCGGCGCGGGACGGACGCTGGTCGCGCTCTCGCTCGCGGTGCCGGGCGCCCGGAAGACCCCGCCCGGCGCCGACGCGCTCTTCGCGTGGGCGGCCGGCGAGCTCGAGCGCGCGCTGCCGGGCTCGGAGCTGCTCCACCGCGGGCGCGACGCGCTCGGGCCATTCGCGCTCTGGATCGCGCCTGGGCCCGCGCCCCTCGCGAAGACCCGCTGCGTCGCCATCGAGGGGTCCCGCCCCGCCGCCCGCCTCGTCGATCTCGACGTCTACTCGCCCGAGGGAGGACCCATTGACCGCGCTTCGCTCCACCTGCCGCCCCGCGCCTGCCTCTGCTGCGACGAGCCCGCGCGCGAGTGCATCCGCCTCGGGCGGCACGGCGCTCGCGAGCTCGCCGGGAGAGCGGCCTCGCTCCTCCGCTTGCGAGCGCGAGAAACGGCGAAAGGCGAGTCTGAGCTGGAGCGGCTCTCGGCTGCGCTCGTCGCGGGCCTGCGACGCGAGCTCCACCTCACCCCCAAGCCGGGGCTCGTCGACCGCCTCGACCGTGGATCCCACCCCGACCTGTCGCTCGAGCTGATGGAGCGCTCGCTCGCGCTCGCCGGGGCGCACCTCGACGCGCTGGCGGCGTCGCTCGCGCGCGGAGAGCCGCTCGCGGCACAGATCGCGCTCGCGCGGCGGTCCGAGGAGAGCATGCTGGCGCGGCTCGGGACGAACACGCACAAGGGCGCGCTGTTCCTCGCGGGCGTGCTCCTCGTCGCGCTCCACCGCGCCGGTCCGGACGAGGTCGCGGTCCGCGCAGCGGCCTCGTCGGTCGCGCGCGAGGTGGCGGCCGCCGCCGCCTCGCGCGGCACGCACGGAGAGGCCGCGCGCAGGCGCCACCGCGTGGGCGGGATCGTGCGCGAGGTCGAGGCCGGGCTCCCGTCCGTCTTCGAGGTCGCCCTGCCCGCCTTGCGCGCGGCGGCTGCGCGCGGCGAGGACCTCGAGACGGCCGCGTTCCTCGCGCTCGCCCGCCTCATGCAGACGGTCGAGGACACGACGGCGCTCCACCGGTGCGGGAGCGCGGGGCTCGCCCGCCTCCGGGAGGACGGCGCGCGCCTGGAGCGCCTCGTCGCGACCCGAGCGCACCTCCCCTTTCTCCGCGAGCGGAACGCCCTCTACCGTCGTCTGAACCTCACCATGGGCGGCGTCGCGGATCTCCTCGGGACGGCGCTCGGGTGGCTCGGCTACACGGGCGAGCTCCCGCCCGCCGGCGGGTAGCGCCGCGGCGGCGGCCTCGACCGGGCAGCTCGAGCTGCGGGCACCCCGCCTGAGCCTTTCGCCGGCCAGGCGCCGAGCCCAAGACCAGCGTCTTCCGCCGGACGCGGCGGAGCGCCGTGAGCCGCGGGGGAAGGGTGAGGCGAGCATGAACGTCGGATTCATCGGGCTCGGGATCATGGGCCGCCCCATGAGCGCGAACCTCCTGGCGGGCGGCCACGCGCTGTTCGCCCACGACCACAAGCCGGTTCCGAAGGAGCTCGCCGACGCGGGCGCGGTGCCGTGCGGCTCGGCGAAGGAGGTGGCGCTCAGGTCGGAGGTCGTCATCACGATGGTCCCCGACACGCCTCACGTCGCCTCCGCGCTCTTCGACCGCGATGGCGTCGCGGAGGGCCTCTCGCCCGGCAAGATCGTGGTGGACATGAGCTCCGTCTCGCCCATCGAGACGAAGGCCTTCGCGAAGCGGGTGAACGCGCTCGGCTGCGAGTACCTCGACGCGCCGGTCTCGGGCGGCGAGGTCGGCGCGAAGGCCGCCACCCTGACGATCATGGTCGGCGGGCGGGAGGAGACCTTCCGGAAGGTGAAGCCGCTGTTCGACGCGATGGGCAAGAACGTCTCGCTCGTCGGCGAGAACGGCGACGGCCAGACATGCAAGGTGGCGAACCAGATCATCGTCGCGCTCGCCATCGAGGCGGTGGGCGAGGCGCTCCTCTTCGCCTCCAAGATGGGCGCCGATCCGGCGAAGGTGCGGCAGGCGCTCATGGGCGGCTTCGCGTCCTCGCGCGTCCTCGAGGTGCACGGCGCGCGCATGATCGAGCGGACGTTCGACCCGGGGTTCCGCATCGAGCTGCACCAGAAGGACCTCGCGCTCGCGCTCGGGAGCGCCCGCCAGGTCGGCGTCTCGCTCCCGAACACCGCCACCGCGCAGGAGCTCTTCAACGCGTGCTCGGCGCGCGGCGGCAAGGCGTGGGACCACTCCGCGCTCGTGCGCGCGCTGGAGCTCCTCGCGAACCACGAGATCGCGAAGAGGGGCTAGGCGCAATGCCGATCGGTTAGCGGCCAAGTGATCGCCCCGCCTCGCCTTTTTCGGCGAGGCGGGCGAAGTCTTGCAGCCCCGATCGATGAGATCATGATGCGGCGATCGCAAGGGAGGCGATCGCATGAGCATCGGGGTGGCTGTCGGCTTGGCGGATCGAGGCATCTTCGCTCGGTTTCAGGCTTCGATCGACCCAGGCTGGGTCCTGGAGGCGCTCACTGCCACTGGGACGGCTACTTTGCGGCGCCGGCGTTTTCCGGCCGAGCAGGTCATCTGGCTCGTGCTCGGGATGGCGCTCTTCCGGGATCTCCCCATCGTGGAGGTCGTGAAGGAGTTGGCCCTGGTCCTCCCGAGTTCGGGCGCGGGCCGCATTGCCGCCAGCGCAGTGATGCAAGCCAGAGCGCGCTTGGGCGAGTTGCCCTTGCGCTGGCTCTTCGAAAAGTGTGCCGAGGCCTGGGCCAAGGCGAGCGCTGACCGCCACCGGTGGCGCGGCCTTGCTCTCTTCGGCGTGGACGGTTCGACGGTGCGCGTACCCGACTCGACGGAGAATCGGGCAACGTTTGGCGCTGGCAAAGGTCGCACCATCGGCGGATACCCGTTGGTCCGCATCGTGACGCTCATGGCGCTGCGCAGTCATCTGCTCCTGGCCGCGCGCTTCGGCCCCTATCGCGTCAGCGAGCGCACGCACGCTCGTGACCTGTGGCCGTCGGTCCCTGATGAGTCGCTCGTCATCGTGGACCGAGGCTTCCTGTACGCACGCGACCTATGGCCGCTCCAGGCCAACGGCAGCAATCGCCACTGGCTGAGCCGCGCGCGCAAGAACAACAAGTGGCGTGTGGTGAAACGGCTCGGTCGCGGGGACGCACTGGTCCGGGTCCTCGTCAACCGGGAGGCGCGTCGCCAGGAGCCGTCCCTGCCTGAGCACTGGGCCATGCGTGCCATTCGCTACCACCGGCGCGGATTCCGCGAGCAGAAGCTGCTCACGTCGCTGCTCGATCCAGTGAAGTACCCAGCTGCCGAGATCGTGGCGCTCTACCACGAGCGCTGGGAACTTGAGCTCGGATTTGACGAGGTGAAAACGGAGATGCTCGAGCGGGAAGAAGCAATCCGCAGCAAGAGCGCCGCCGGCGTGGCGCAGGAACTGTGGGGCCTCGCGCTCGCCTACAACCTCGTCCGCCTCGAGATGGCGCGGGCCGCCGAGATCGCCGGCGTCCCGCCCACGCGGATGAGCTTCGCGCGATGCCTCGGCGCGATACGGATCCATCTGCTGCGCTTCGCGGCCATCAGCCCAGGCAAGCTTGCCCGCGCGGTGGAGACGCTCCATCGCGAGCTCGCTGAGTCGTACGTCTTGCCGCCACGCCGCACGGAGCGCCTCTATCCACGAGCCGTGAAGATCAAGATGAGCAACTACCCGCGCAAGCGCCCGAAGCTCCGCCGGAATCGTGCTAAGTGACTGGCATTGGGGCTAGGCGCGCCGCCTCCGCTCACTCGCCCAGCCCGGGCCAGGCGGGCGCCTGGCCGTCGGTTGAATCACCGACCGTACGATAGACTGCCGAGCAGGGACTCGACCCGGACCTCTCGTGCGCTCCTTGTTTCTCGCCACGCTCGCCTTCCTGTCGCAGAGCTGCTTCTCCGCGCGCTACGTCGCGCAGGCCGCCCGAGGCCAGTACGAGATCATGCACGCGGCGAGGACGATCCGAGAGGTCGTGACCGACCGCGACACGCCGGCGCGGACGCGGCGCCTGCTCGCCGCGGTCCGGACGATCAAGGCGTACGGCCACGCCCAGGGCCTCAAGCCGACAGCGAGCTACGAGCGGTACGCCGACCTGCGCCGGCCGGCCGCCGCGTGGGTGGTCCAGGGCTGCGCGCCCCTCTCCTTCGACGTGAAGCGCTGGAGCTTCCCGCTCGTCGGCGGCGTCCCGTACGTCGGGTTCTTCGACGAGCGGGCCGCGCGGCGCTACGCCGACGCGCTCGCGCGCGACGAGGGGCTCGACGTGGACGTGCGGCCGGCGAGCGCGTTCTCGACGCTCGGCTGGTTCCACGACCCCGTCCTCTCCACCATGATCGGAGGCGGCGACGAGGCGCTCGGCGATCTGGCGAACGTGGTGCTGCACGAGAGCGTCCACGCGACGCTCTACGTGAAGGACCAGTCCGCGTTCAACGAGAGCCTCGCGAGCTTCGTCGCGGACCGGATCACGCAGCCGTGGCTCGCGAGCGTGCTCGGCCCGGACGCGCCCGAGACGACGGCGTGGGTCGCCGCGCAGGCGCGCGGCCGCACGCGCGTCGAGCGCCTCCACCAGGCGTACGTCGAGCTCGAGGCCGTGTACCGATCAGGCGACGGCGACGCGAAGAAGCGCGCCGACAAGGAGCGCATCCTGGAGGGCGCGCGGGCGGAGCTGGCCCTCGCGAGGCCGCTCAACAACGCGGCGCTCGCGGGGTACAGGACCTACGACACGGGCGTACCCGCGTTCGAGCGCCTCCTCGCGGCGTGCCAGGGGAGCTGGCCGCGGCTCTTCAAGGCGCTCGGCACGCTCGACGCTTCGCACTTCGGCCGACCGCAGCAGGGCGACGTCGAGGCGGTGATCGACCGCGTCGCGCGGAGCGGCTGCGGCGGATGACTCACGTTTCGCCCTGTCGACCGCCGCGGTGGGGGGTCTGGGGGAGCTGCGCTCGCTCCCCCCAGCTGAGGTCGAGCTACACGCGAGCGCAGCTCGACCGGAAATCGCTCTGACTCGCCGAGAGCTGCGTTTGCGAGCACGAGAAACGGCGAGAGGCGAGTCTGAGGCGGAGCGCTGCTCGCCGCCGGGCGCTGCGATGCGCGTCCGGCGGGCGAGCGCGCGCCCACGCCACACGGCGTCACTTCGACGTGCTGGAGCCGCTGCTGCCGCTCGAGCCGGTGCCCGAGCTGCCCGTGCCCGAGCTGCCCGAGCTGCCGCTGCTGCCGGGGCTGCTCGGATTGCTCGGATTGCTCGGATTGCTGGGATTGCTGGGACTGCTCGTGGAGCCGCCCGAGCTGCCGCCGGCCGCGCTGCCGCTGGAGCCGGACGTGCCGCTCGACCCGCTGCGCGGGGTCTGCTGGTTGTCCGGCGGGCACCCCGCCACCCCTGCGAGGAGCGCCGCGCCGATGATCGCGATCCACTTACGCATGTCGTTCCCTCCCGTTTGTCCCAAGGTGGATCGCGTCCGGCGTGAATTCACCCCGACGGGATGATTTTCGTGGTGATGCGCGAATCGCTCGACCGGCGACCGCCTCTCGCGCTGACTGCGGAGCTCACTGAGCGGTCAGCGCCCGCGCGACCAGGTGCCGCGCAGGACGACCTGGTACTCGCGCACCTTCACGCCGCGGAGCGCCTCCACCTTCCGCACGTCGAGCGCGTTCCAGGGCACGTCGTGGATGGCGCCGGTGCCCTCGTCGATGAAGTGGTGATGCGGCGTGACGTTCGGGTCGAACACGACCTTCCCCTCCGCCAGCACGAGCTGCTTCAGGAGGCCCTTGCGGACGAGGAGGTTGAGCGTGTTGTAGACGGTGGCGCGCGAGATCATCGGGATGCGCGCGCGCACCTCGTCGAAGACCTTGTCGGCCGAGGGGTGCGCGCTCGTCGCGAGCACGTACTGCGCGACGGCGAGACGCTGCGCCGACGGCTGGATGCCGTGCGCCGAGAGCGTCCGGTCGAGCGCGTCGCGCGTCATGGCGTTCACTTATTGGTGATCTGCATCAATTTCAATGCGCCCGCCCAAGGCATCCCCGGGCGGCGCGACATCTCGTCGCGGCCGCGATGCCCATCCGGGACTTCCCCCGCTCGCCTCCGGCTCTTAGACACAGTCTAACTCTGGACGATACCCCCTCACAAGGAGAGCATCCGATGGCCAACCTCAAGGGCTCGAAGACCCACCAGAACCTGAAGGACGCGTTCGCGGGCGAATCGCAGGCCAACCGCCGCTACCTCTACTTCGCGAAGGTCGCCGACGTGGAGGGCTACCCGGAGGTCGCGATGAACTTCCGCGAGACGGCAGAGGGCGAGACCGGCCACGCGCACGGCCACCTCGACTTCCTGAAGCAGGTCGGCGACCCCGCGACGGGCCTGCCCATCGGCGACACGTCGACGAACCTCAAGGCGTCGATCGCCGGCGAGACGCACGAGTACACGGACATGTACCCCGGCATGGCGAAGACGGCGCGGGAGGAGGGCTTCGCCGAGGTCGCCGACTGGTTCGAGACGCTCGCCAAGGCCGAGAAGTCGCACGCCGGCCGCTTCACGAAGATGCTGGGCCAGGTCTGAGGGCCGTGCTCGGTTTGCGCTGGTCCCGTGAACGAGCCCGCGCCCGTGCCCGCGCCCGGCTTCTTTCGGGCTCGGACTCGGGCTCGGGGCTCACTCCAACTGGGCAGCGCCATGACGCCGGCGAGGAACGGGAGCGAGCGTGAGCGAGGAGCGGATCTCGTACCAGCCGACGCCGTGGCTCTCGTACGACCCGGCCGAGGAGAAGTACTGGAACGCGGAGGGCCTCGATCACGAGGTCCGGCGCGCGTTCGAGATCTGCCACGGCTGCCGCATGTGCTTCAAGTACTGCGGCAGCTTCCCCACGCTCTTCTCCCTGCTCGACGAGAAGTACGACGGCGACGTGCACCGGCTCACCGGCAACGACGTCGAGTCCGTGATGGACCAGTGCTTCCAGTGCAAGCTGTGCGAGGTGCAGTGCCCGTACACGCCGCGCGACGGCCACGAGTTCCAGCTCGACTTCCCGAAGCTCGTCCACCGGCACGACGCGATCCGCTTCCAAGAGCGCGGCGCGTCGCTGCGGGATCGGATGCTGGGCGATCCCGATCGCGCGGCCCGCGCGGCGCGCGCCTCGCTCGGGCTCGCCAACGTCGCGAACCGCTCGCGCCCCCTGCGCGTGCTCATGGAGAAGGCGGTCGGGATCCACCGTGACAAGCTCCTGCCCGACTTCGCCCGCGAGCCGTTCGACGCCTGGGCCGAGGAGAACGGCCACGTGAAGGCGGAGCCGGGCGGCGAGGCGGTGCTCTTCCAGACCTGCTTCGTGCAGCACAACGACCCGCAGATCGGGAGGGACGTGCTCGAGGTCCTGCGCGCCTGCCAGGTGGACGCGCGGGTCGTGAAGGGGCTCGCGTGCTGCGGGATGCCCGCGTGGGAGCACGGCGATCTCCCCTCGCTCCGCGAGCAGGCTCGGCGCGATCTCGACCTCCTCCTGCCGTTCGTCGAGCGCGGCGCGAAGGTGCTCGTCATCAACCCGACCTGCTCCATGATGATGCGGCGCGAGTGGCCCCACCTGCTCGACGGAGAGGACAGGCCGCGCGCCCAGCGCCTCGCGCCGGCCGTGCGCGATCCCTCGGAGTTCCTGTGGTCGCTCCGGGACGAGCCCCGCTTCGTCCAGGCGTTCAAGAGCGCGCCCCCGGGCGGGAAGGTCGCGTACCACGCGCCGTGCCACCTCCGCGCGCAGGGGATCGGCTTCAAGGGGCGCGACCTCCTCCGCCGGATCCCGGGCGTGACCGTCGCGGCGAGCGTGCTCGAGTGCTGCGGCCACGACGGGACGTACGCCATGACGGTGGAGGGGTTCGAGCCCTCGCAGCGAGTCGGGCGCAAGGCGTTCGAGGCGATGAAGGCGTCGGGCGCGGAGGTGTGGGCGACCGACTGCCCACTCGCGGCGCTCCAGTTCCAGCAGCACGCGGGCAAGAAGCCGCTGCACCCCCTCGCCATCCTCGCCCGCGCGACGCGCGCCGATGGCTTCGCGGACCTCGAGATCGAGCCATGAAGATCGAACGCTCCGAGATCCTGCGGCTCGAGGAGTACGACGCCCGCCGCGACGCGATCCGCGCCCACGTCATGGAGGAGAAGCGGCGGCGCAGGATCCACCTCGGCCCGCTCACGTTCCTCTTCGAGAACGCGGAGACGGTGCGCTACCAGGTCCAGGAGATGGTGCGCGCCGAGCGCCTCGACCGAGACGCGGAGATCCAGCACGAGGTGGACACGTACAACGAGCTCCTCGGCGCCGGGGGCGAGCTCGGGTGCTCGTTGCTCATCGAGATCCCGGATCCAGGGGAGCGCGACGCGAAGCTCCGCGCGTGGCGCGGCCTGCCCGAGCACCTCTACGCGAAGCTCCCCGACGGGCGGCGGATCCGCCCGATCTACGACCAGCGCCAGGTGGGCGACGATCGCCTCTCCTCCGTGCAGTACCTCAAGTTCCCGGTCGGCGCCGTCGCGCCCGTCGCGATCGGCTGCGACCTCGCCGACTTCACGGGCGAGACCGCGCTGGCGGACGAGCAGCGCACGGCGCTGCAGTTGGATCTGGCGGGCTGAGCGCGAGGTCCTCGTCACGGGGCCGGGGGGCGACTGCCATGGCAAGAAGATAGCGCTCCTCCGCGGGTGCATGGCCGCGCGGGTCGTGTGTGGCGCCTAACCCGCGGCGAGCCACCTCGACCCGGATTGGCCGGCCAGCGCCGATGCCCGCTCGAAGGCGGCGAGCACGCGATCGAGCTGCGCGTCGGTGTGCGTCGCCATGTAGCTCGTCCGGATGAGGCACGCGTTCGGGGGGACGGCAGGCGGGACCACGGGGTTCACGAAGATGCCGTCCTCCGAGAGCGCCTGGTACATGACGAAGGCGCGGTCGCGATCCCCCGTGAGCACCGGCACGATCGGCGTCTGCGACGCGCCGGTGTCGAGCCCGAGCTTGGCGAACCCGCGCTGGATCTTGCGGGTGTTGGCCCAGAGCCGCTCGCGCAGCTCCGGCTCGTCCTCGATGACGTCCAGCCCGGCGAGCACCGACGCGAGCGCCGAGGGCGGCGCCGCCGCGGCGAAGATGAGGGGCCGCGAGCAGTGCTTCACGAACTGGATCACCTCCTCGTCGCCCACCACGAACCCGCCGACGCCCGGCACCGATTTCGACGTGGTGCCGACGATGATGTCCACGTCCTGCTCGAGCCCGAAGTGCTCGGCGGTGCCGCGCCCGGTCTTGCCCAGCACGCCGAGCCCGTGCGCGTCGTCGACGAGCAGCCGCGCGCGGTGCTTGCGGCAGACGGCCAGGATCTCGGGGAGCGGCGCGATGTCGCCCGTCATCGAGTAGACGCCGTCGATGGCGACGAGCTTGGCGCGGGTGCCCAGCGCGCCCAGCACCGCGTCGAGGCTCTGCGCGTTGTTGTGGCGGAAGCGGCGCACCTCGGCGCGAGCGAGGTGGCACGCGTCGAAGATGCTGGCGTGGGCGAGCCGGTCGACCACCACCACGTCGTCGCGCCCCACCAGCGCCGAGATGACTCCGAGGTTCGCCTGGTATCCCGAGGTGAAGGCGAGCGCGGCGTCGCGCCGGAAGAAGCGCGCCAGCCTCTCCTCGACGCGCGTGTGCAGGTCGAGCGTGCCGTTCAGCACCCGCGAGCCGGCGCACCCGGCGCCGTAGCGGTGGACGGCGTCGATCGCGGCGCGCTTCACCTTCGGGTGGGTGGCGAGCCCGAGATAGTTGTTCGAGCCGAGCATGATCATGCGCCGGCCCTCGCACACCACCTCGGGTTCCTGGCTCGACTCGACGACGCGGAAATAGGGATAACAGCCTGCCGCCTTCATCTCGTCGCCGATCCGGATCGCCCTGCACTTCTCGAAGAGATCCACTGCGATGCTCCTGGCCGTGGAGGCCCCTGCGGGTGCACTCGAACGCGTGAGACAGCGTCACACGGATACGGGACGGGTCTGACGCTCAGTGCAGTCGAAGGTGCGCCCGTAGCAAAACCAGGGGGTTCGGCGACCCGCGGGTGCGCGAGCCCGGTGCCTCGGCTCAGTGACGGCGAGCTACGCGACGACGCCGCGGCCGAGCGGCGACAGGTCCACCAGCCGGTCCGCAAGCGCGCCGAGCTCCGCCAGGAGCCGCTTGTCCATCTGCCGGGTCCAGCGCCGCGGGAACGCGCCTGGGCCGTGGAGCGCGCCGGCGATCATCCCGGCGATGGCGCCGGTCGTGTCCGCGTCGCCGCCTCGGTTGACGGTGCCGATCAGGGTCTCCTCCAGCGTCGCGCTCCCGAAGAGGTGGTGGAAGACCGTCTGCAAGGTGTCGACGACGTAACCGGTGGCGAGCCCGTGGTAGGGGTCGAACCGGAACGTGGGATGCTCCGCCACGAGCGCGTCCGCCAGGGCGCGCAGCTCGGGGAGCGGGCGCCCGCGGCAAGCCGCCTGCACCATGCGTCCGACGAGGATGCACGCCGCGTCGGAGAGGGGGTGGTTGTGGGTGAGCCGCGCCTGCTCCACGGCGCAGCGGCGGAGCAGGGCGTCGTCGCCGAGCGTGAACAGCGCGATGGGCAGCATCCGCATGGCGGCGCCGTTGCCCGCGTCCCAGGCGCCGGGCGGCACCTCGACGATGCCGTCCAGGATGTAGGAGCGGATGCCCTTGCGGCAGGTGCTGCCCACGTCGGTGGGCCTTCCCTTGAGCCATGCCGCGAATCGGTCGGCGATCGCGCGGCGCGAGAACGCGCCCGAGTCCGTGATCGCCCGCGCGATGCAGAGCGACATCTCCGTGTCGTCCGTGACCTCGCCGGGATGCAGACGCAGCCAGCCGCCCCCGACGATGTTCCGGTGCACGCCGAACTGGGCGCGCACCTCGCTCGCCGTGAAGAACTCGACGGTCGCGCCCAGGGCGTCGCCCACGGCGAGCCCGACGAACGCGGCGCGCGCGCGTGCCCGGATGTCGTGCAGGTCGATGGACAACGAGCGAGCCCTCCTCGGGATCGGAAAGAGCCGGGTTCCCACCACGGCACCGTCAGGCGGCCAGCACCTTCACCGCGAGCTCTCCGCCGATCACGAGCACCTCGCGCTCGCCCTTGAGGATGCTGTGGGGCAGGAGGTCGCCCGCGAAGAAGACGCGCGGCACGGGGACCTGCGCCTCGAAGACGGTCGAGCCGAACTCCCAGGCCCGCTCGCGGTCGTCGGTGAAGGACGAGAGGCTGTTCATGCGCAGGAGGCAGTCGCGGCGCCCCGTCCGCTCGAGCACCTCGTGCTCGGCGGCGTCGTGGACGCCGCGCCAGAGCGTCAGCCAGCGCTCGCCGGGGCGCCGCCGCGCGAGCTCGTACTGCGTGAACGTGTAGAGGAGGTCGAGCTGCGAGGCGATGGCGTTCGTGCGGGCGTGGCCGCGCATGCGGTCGAGCGCGTAGCGCTGGTACGCCTCGGAGTCGACGCCGTCGACGCGGCGGTGGTGGTACGTGGGCGGCAGGCCCATGCGGCTCTCGACCCACCCCTTCAGCACCGCGCCCTCGATCGAGCTCGAGTCCACGCCCCAGCCGCGGAGAAACCTCAGATAGCTGTTCTTGATGCTGCGGCGCGCCGTGTCCGTCTCCTCGCGCTCCCACTGGTGGAGCTGGAACTTCACCGTGACGTAGCTGTCGAAGCGGCGCGCGCGCTCGTCCGGGTCACCGATCCGGTCGAGCATGTCGAGCAGGAACCGGTTCGCCTCGCGGACGCCCTGCACCTCGATCGGCTGCGGGTCCGCCGCGAACTGCCGCGAGGCGATGATCCACGGCGGCAGGTTGCACAGGTTGAACGAGCCGCGCTGGTCGCCCCCCATCGCGCCGGCCTCAGGGTCCGGCGCAGAGCGCGTGCGCGGCGGTGGCCTCGCGCTCGCGCCCGGCGTCGCGCGCGAACCAGGCGAGCACCGCCGGCTCGATGGGCTCGAACGCGTGCTCGACGACCGGCTCGATGCCGGCGCTCGCGAGGCGCTCCCTCGGACAGCGGCCGACCTTCGCCACCAGCACGGCGCGGCAGTCGGAGAGGGCCGCCAGCATGCCCTCGAGCTCGTCGTCGCCGCCCTCGCCGCCGCTGCAGTACTGGTCCACCTTGCGGTGCCCGACGAGGCGCACCCCCCGGCGATCGACGTCGTAGACGAGGAGCTCGCGCGCGTGCCCGAAGTGCTGGTTCACGAGCCCCTCGCCCTTCGTCGCGACGGCCACGCGCGCGGTCAGGTGCTCGAGCGTCTCGACCCGCGCCAGCGCCTCCCGGTGCGCGGCGTCCACGAGCTGCCGCTTCTTCTCCACGCCGCGGCGGTGCGCGGCGCGCGCGCCGGCCGCGTCCGGTACGGCAGCGGCCGAGAGCCGCGCCAGCGTGAACTCTGCGTTCCGATCCTGGCCGAGCAGGCCGACGGCGTCGGCGCGGCACTGCCGGCAGTGCCTCATCACGTTCGCGCCGCCCTCGCAGGCGCGCTGCACCGCCGCGAGCTCGGCCTCGGTCGGGCCGCGCCGGCCGGTGAGGCCGTAGTGCGTCCCGTGCTCGGGGGCCGAGATGAGCGGCATCACGTTGTGCACGAACGCGCCCAACCCCCTCACCGCCCGCCCCACCTCGGCGAGGTGCCCGTCGTTCACGCCCGGGATGAGGACCGAGTTCACCTTGCACAGGATGCCACGGCCGGCGAGCTCGGCGAGGCCCTCGAGCTGGCGCTCCGACAGGATGCGCGCGCCCTCCTTGCCGCGGACCTTTCGACCCTTCCAGATCACCCACGGGTGGATCCGCTCGCCCACCTCCGGGTCGACCATGTTGACCGTGACGGTCACGTGATCGACGCCGAGGGCCGAGAGGCGCTCGACGTGCTCGGGGAGCGCGAGGCCGTTCGTGGAGAGGCAGAGGCGCAGGTCGGGCGCGGCGCGCCGGACGAGCTCCATCGTCTCGAAGGTCGGCCCGGGGTTCGCGAGCGGGTCGCCCGGACCGGCGATGCCCACCACCGAGAGCTCGGGCACCTCGGCCGCCACCGCCAGCACCTTCCGCAGCGCCTGCCCGGGCGTGAGGCGCTCCGAGACGACGCCGGGCCGGCTCTCCGCGGCGCAGTCGTACTTCCTGTTGCAGTAGTGGCACTGGATGTTGCACGCAGGGGCGACCGCGACGTGCATGCGCGCGAAGTGGTGGTGCGCCTCCTCGCTGTAGCAGGGGTGGTTCGCGACCTTCGCCAGCACCTCCGGCGAGAGGCGCGAGGGCTCGCCACAGCCGCCTCCGAACTTGCAGTTCGCCGCCGGCGGCGGCGCGGCGTTCGTGACGGGGAGCGATGGGCGGACGAGCGGGGTCGTCATGCTCCGCCTCCTTTGCAGCGACCATTCCAGGGGCGCGCCGCGCGCCGGACGCGCCGGTTCGTGGGGCGGCGGCGCGCCCGCTCCCGAGCCCGCGCGCTGGGTTTGCGCCGAGTGTCGGGATCCTCACACTCCGCTGTCGGGTTCCGGACGCGCCGCGGCGGGCGCGAGGCGCCCCGCCGGCCTCGCGCGCGTGGAATCGCTGGAGCGGCTGCGCGGCAGCGTGCGGCGCTCATCCGGTACGGCGCTTGCTGAGGGGAGTGCCGTCGAAACGCAGCGCACTCGAAAGGACGCCATGCGGCAGATCGCGATTTACGGGAAGGGCGGGATCGGCAAGTCGACGACGACGCAGAACACCGTCGCCGGCCTCGCCTCGCTCGGCAAGAAGGTGATGATTGTCGGCTGCGACCCCAAGGCCGACTCGACCCGGCTCATCCTCCACGCCAAGGCCCAGGCGACGGTGATGGACCTCGTGCGCGAGCGCGGGACGGTCGAGGACCTCGTGGTCGCGGACGTGATGAAGAAGGGCTACGGCGACGTGAAGTGCGTCGAGTCCGGCGGTCCCGAGCCGGGAGTCGGCTGCGCCGGCCGCGGCGTCATCACGGCCATCAACTTCCTGGAGGAGAACGGCGCCTACACGCCCGACCTCGACTTCGTCTTCTACGACGTGCTGGGCGACGTCGTCTGCGGCGGGTTCGCCATGCCCATCCGCGAGAACAAGGCGGAGGAGATCTACATCGTCTGCTCCGGCGAGATGATGGCCATGTACGCGGCCAACAACATCGCGAAGGGCATCCTCAAGTACGCCTCGTCGGGCAGGGTCCGGCTGGCCGGCCTCATCTGCAACTCCCGCAACACCGACCGCGAGGCCGATCTCATCGAGGCGCTCGCGAAGAAGCTCGGGACCCAGATGATCCACTTCGTCCCGCGCGACAACGAGGTCCAGCGCGCCGAGCTGCGCCGGATGACGGTCATCGAGTACGCGCCGCAGCACAAGCAGGCCGAGGAGTACCGGACGCTCGCGCGGAAGATCGCGGAGAACAAGATGCTCACCGTCCCGACGCCCCTCTCGATGGACGAGCTCGAGGAGCTGCTCATGGAGTTCGGGATCATGGCGCCCGAGGACGAGGCCACCGTCGGCGTCGCCGCGGTGGGGTAGCAGGCCGCCTTCGACAACGCAGGGAAGAAGGAGTCGCTGGATGGCACACGACGTCAAGAAGGTCGACGGCATCACCAAGGAGTCGACGCAGAAGATGATCGAGGAGGCCCTCGAGGCCTACCCGGAGAAGGGCAAGAAGAAGCGCGCCCCTCACCTGGCTCCCAACGACCCGGCGGGCACCAGCGCCTGCGTCAAGTCGAACCGCAAGACGGTCCCCGGCGTGATGAGCGCGCGAGGCTGCGCCTACGCCGGGGCCAAGGGCGTCGTGTGGGGACCGATCCGCGACATGGTCCACGTCTCCCACGGCCCGGTCGGCTGCGGCTGGTACTCCTGGGGCACCCGGCGCAACCTCATGTCGGGGAAGAACGGCGTCACGAACTTCGGGATGCAGTTCACCTCCGACTTCCAGGAGAAGGACATCGTCTACGGCGGCGACAAGAAGCTCGCCGTCCTCCTCAAGGAGGCGAAGGAGCTCTTCCCGCTCGCGAAGGGCATCTCGGTCCTCTCCGAGTGCCCGGTCGGCCTCATCGGCGACGACATCAACGCGGTCGCGAAGAAGATGACGAAGGAGCTCGACCTTCCCATCGTCCCCTGCAACTGCGAGGGCTTCCGGGGTGTGTCGCAGTCGCTCGGCCACCACATCTCGAACGACACCATCCGCGACTACATCATCGAGACGCGCGAGTTCTCCGAGCCGGAGACGCCCTACGACATCGCGCTCATCGGCGAGTACAACATCGGCGGCGACGCCTGGTCGACGAAGCCGCTCCTCGAGGAGATCGGCCTGAACGTGAAGGCCGTCTGGACCGGCGACGGCGAGATGGAGCGCATCGCCGCGACGCACAAGGTGAAGCTCAACGTCATCCACTGCTACCGGTCCATGAACTACATGTGCAAGGTCATGGAGGAGAAGTACGGGATCCCGTGGATCGAGCTGAACTTCTTCGGGCCGACGAAGATCAGGGAGAGCCTGCGGAAGCTCGCCGAGCGGTTCGACGACCGGATCAAGGAGAACGTCGAGAAGGTCATCGCGAAGTGGGACGTGCAGATGAAGGCGGTCGTCGACGAGTACCGTCCGCGGCTCGAGGGCAAGAAGGTGATGCTGTACGTCGGCGGCCTCCGCCCGCGCCACACCGTGGGCGCGTACGAGGACCTGGGCATGGTGGTGGTGGGCTCCGGGTACGAGTTCGCGCACAACGACGACTACGAGCGCACGATGCCGGAGATGCCCGAGTCGACCGTCATCTACGACGACGCGTCCGAGCACGAGATGGAGCACTTCGTCGAGACGCTGAAGCCCGACCTCATCGGCAGCGGCATCAAGGAGAAGTACGTCTTCCAGAAGATGGGCCTGCCCTTCCGCCAGATGCACAGCTGGGACTACTCGGGCCCCTACCACGGCTACCTGGGCTTCCCCATCTTCGCGCGCGACATCGACATGGCCGTGAACAGCCCGACCTGGAAGCTCGTGAAGTCGCCGTTCTAGCGAACCGAACCCATGCGCGCGCAGGCCCAGCCGAATGGGGCTGGGCCGGAGCGGGCGGGGGGTCCGGGGGGGTGCGAGCTTCGCGCGCGAAGCACGCGCGGAGCGAGTGCCCCCCCGATCGAAAGGAAGAAAGTCATGTCCAACAACCTCGGACTCACCGTGAAGCCGGTCACCACCACCTCTCCCGAGGAGGAGGCGCGCGTCGCCGCCTGGATCGACACCCAGGAGTACCGCGAGAAGAACTTCGCGCGGCAGGCGCTCGTCATCAACCCGGTGCACGCGTGCCAGCCGCTCGGCGCGGAGCTCGTGGCGCACGGCTTCGAGGGCACCCTCCCCTTCGTCCACGGCTCCCAGGGCTGCGCCTCGTACTACCGCTCGACGCTGAACCGCCACTTCCGCGAGCCGGCGCCGGCGGTCTCGGACGCGATGACCGAGGACGGCGCGGTCTTCGGCGGCCAGGCGAACCTGCACGAGGCGCTCGAGAACGCCTACGCGCTCTACAAGCCCAAGATGATGGCGATCTTCACCTCGTGCATGCCGGAGATCATCGGCGACGACCTGGGCGCGTTCATCAAGAACGCGCGCACGAAGGGCCACATCCCGAAGGACTACCTGCTCCCCTACGCCAACACGCCCAGCTTCAACGGCTCGCACGTGAACGGCTACGACGCGATGCTCGCCGCCATCCTCCAGACCCTCACCGAGGGGAAGAAGGTGGAGGGGCGCTGCACCGGCAAGCTGAACCTCATCCCCGGCTTCGACACCAACACCGGCAACTACCGCGAGTACGGGCGCATCCTGGAAACGTTCGGGATCCCGCACACCATCCTCGCCGACATCTCCGAGTCGTTCGACTCCCCGAACGACGGCACGTACCGCCCGTACCCGGGCGGAACGAAGCTGGACGAGGCCGCGGACTCCATCAACGGCAAGGCGACGATCACGGTCGGCCCGTACGCGACGACCAAGACGTACGCTTGGATCAAGGAGAACTACAGCGGGAAGCACTCGGCGCTGCCGCTCCCGATGGGGATCGCCAAGACCGACGCCTTCCTCATGAAGCTCTCCGAGCTCTTCGACAAGCCGGTGCCCGATGCGCTCCGGGCCGAGCGCGGCCGCGCCGTCGACGCAGTGACCGACGCGCACCAGTACATGCACGGCAAGAAGTTCGCCGTGTACGGCGATCCCGACCTGCTCCTCGGCTACGTCTCGTTCCTGCTCGAGATGGGCGCG
Organism: Anaeromyxobacteraceae bacterium; assembly: GCA_036395165.1. Classification (GTDB taxonomy): domain Bacteria; phylum Myxococcota; class Myxococcia; order Myxococcales; family Anaeromyxobacteraceae; genus Anaeromyxobacter_A. Next base: position 17,364 of record DASWDS010000042.1, read on the forward strand.
ACGCCCCTCCACGTCCTCTGCAGCAAGGGCTCGAAGAAGGTCGAGAAGGACCTGCAGGCGCTCCTCGACGCGTCGCCCTACGGGAAGGCCGGCAAGGTCTACATGAACCGCGACCTGTGGCACCTGCGGTCGCTGCTCATGACGGATCCGGTCGACGCCCTCCTCGGCGACACGCACGGCAAGTTCGCCGCGCGCGACGCGAAGATCCCGCTTTTCCGGTTCGGCTTCCCCATCTTCGACCGGGTGAACAAGCACCGCGTGCCGCTCATCGGCTACCAGGGCGTCATCAACATGGTGACGGAGATCTGCAACAAGTTCCTCGACGTGAAGGACGAGACCTGTGAGGAGCGCTTCTTCGAGATGATGAGGTAGCCCACGTCC
>DASWDS010000043.1:0-2689 GCA_036395165.1 Anaeromyxobacteraceae bacterium
CGCGTTCGCGAACGACAGGCGCCGCATCGTCCGCTTCTACCAGGCGCGCGGCTACTACCACGCGCGCGTCGAGGCGGCGGACGTCATCCCGGAGGGTCCGGGGCTGGTGCGGGTCCGGCTGAGGGTCTTCGAGGGGAAGCCCGTCCGCGTGGCGCAGGTCGACATCGAGGGGATGGAGGGCGCGCCCGAGGCGCGCGCCAGGCTGGGCAAGCTCCCCCTCCGCCAGGGCGACGTGTTCACGGAGGGCGCTTACGACGCGACCCGCGCCGCCGTCCAGCTCGCGCTCACCTCGACGGGCTGGGCCAAGGCGGACGTCGCCGAGCACGCCGAGATCGATCCCGCCCTCGACGAGGCGCGCGTCCGCTACACCGTCACCCCGGGCGTCCGCTACCGGTTCGGCGGCGTCTTCGTGGGCGGCGCGGCTGCCATCCCGCGCGCGCGGATCCGCGAGGAGGCGGAGCTCGTGGTGACGCCGGGCACCACCTTCGACTCGACCGAGCTCCCCAGGGTGCAGGCCAAGGTCTTCGACCTGGGCGTCTTCGGCGGCGTGCGCGTGTCGCCCGGCCCCCCCGACGAGCGGCAGCGCAACATCGCCGTGAACGTGCTCGTGCGCGAGGCCCCCTTCCGGACGGTGCGCGCCGGCCCCGGCTTCACCTTCCAGCAGACGCGCTACGAGGCCGACGTCTTCGCGGGCTGGTCGCACCGCAACTGGCTGGGCGGGCTCCGCAAGCTCAACCTGGACGCGCGCGCCGGGTACGCGTGGCTGCCCACGATCTTCAGCGTCCAGAAGCGCGGCGCCGTGGGCCTCGCGTCGTCCGACTTCACCCAGCCCGGCGTCCTCACCCGCTACGTGGACCTGAACCTGCGCGCGGAGGTCGAGCGCGGCCTCGAGCAGGCCTACGACTTCTACGCCGAGCGCCTCCGCGCCGGCCTGCCGCTCAAGCTGGGCCGCCTCGTCACCTTCGTCCCGTCGCTGAACCTCGAGCTGTACGAGCTCGGCGGACAAGTGGGGAGCGCCAACCCGAACACCGGATCGGTGCTGCTCCTCCGCACCTGTCCCGGCCGCAACCCGAACCTGTGCCTCCTCTCGTACGTGGAGCAGCGCATCACCCTCGACCTCCGCGACGATCCGATCAACACGACGAAGGGGCTCTACCTCGGCGTGTCGGTGCAGGAGGGGTTCAGCTTCCTCGGCAACGGGTCGTCGTATCTGAGGGTGCTGCCCGAGGCGCGCGCGTTCCTGAGCTTCCCGGCCGGCGTCGTCCTGGCGGGGCGGGCGCGGCTCGGGATCGTCCAGCCGCTCACGACGAGCGGCGACCTGCCCATCGTGGCGCGGTTCACCACCGGTGGACCGAACCTCATGCGCGGGTACTACACACGCCAGCTCTCGCCCGTCCTCCGCGTTTGCCCCAACAACGCTGCCACGTGCGCCACCCCCAACTACATCCCGGTCGGTGGCGCGGGCCTCGTCGACGGCTCGTTCGAGCTGCGCTTCCCTGTGACGGGCAGCCTCGGCGGCGCCGTGTTCCTCGATTTCGGCGACGTGAGGTACTCCGCGAACGAGGCGCTCGACGTCGCGAACTTGCAGTACGCGGCTGGCCTGGGCATCCGCTACAAGACGATCTTCGGGCCGTTGCGCCTCGACGTCGCGAGCAGGTTGCCCACCGCGACCGGCGCGGATCGCTGGCCGGGGGTGCAGCTCATCCGGCTCGACCCGACCACCGGAAAGGTCGATCCCACGGCGATCGGCACCCACCACGCGCCCATCGTCTCGGTGCACCTCTCCATCGGGGAAGCGTTCTAGCGAGCTCGAGGTTAGGCGAGGAGAGGGGGTCCCATCTCTGAAGCGCGCGCTCGCCATCGCCGGCTACCTCGTCCTCGGCGTCCTCGCCGCGGCCGGAGTCGCGCTCTCGGTGGCGTTCCTCCTCGTCTCGACCGACCTGGGCCGCGGCGTCCTCGTGCCGCGGGTCGTGCGCGCCGCGGACGACGCGCTCGCCGGACGGATCGAGCTCGACGGGTTCCACCTCCTCTCCGAGGGCGGGATCGAGCTCCTCGGCCTGCGCATCGTCGACCCCGACGAGGACGTCGTCCTGCGGGTGGATCGCGCCCGGCTCTACGTGGACCTGGCGCGGCTCCGGTCGAAGGTGCTCGGCGTGCGCGTGCAGCTCGACGCGCCCGCGGTGGTGCTGAAGCGCGAGGAGGACGGCGCGCTCTCCATCGCCCGCGCGTTCGCGCCGGGGCATCCGTCGCCGCCGCAGCAGCAGCAGCAGGGCGGCCCGTTCGAGTGGACGGTGCGGCTCACGCGGCTCTCGCTGCGCGACGGAACGGTGCGCTACGTCGACGGCTCGGGGCGGACGGCGTTCGAGTCGGACGGCGTGGCCGTGGACGCGCGCGGGGCGTACGGGCCGCAGGGCGCCGGCATCGAGCTCTCGGTGAAGGGCACGATGGTCGCGCCCGAGCGTGCGCCCCTCGCGCTCGAGCTCGCGGGAGGGCTGCGGGGCACCACGGTGCGGATCCGCCAGCTCAGGGCGAGCGTCGGCGACACCGCCCTCGACCTCGCGGCCGAGGCCGACTGGGTGTCGTGGCAGGGGCGCGCGGCGCTGCTCGCGCTCGCGGTCGACGCAGGCCAGGTGCACGAGCTCGCGCCCGGGGTGCCGCTCGTGCACCTGGCCTGCGTCGACCGCGAGCG
>DASWDS010000044.1:0-5208 GCA_036395165.1 Anaeromyxobacteraceae bacterium
CGTGGCCGCGGCGGCGAGCGGGAAGAGCCGGTGGAGGACCGCGCCGGGGGGCGCCACCTCGAAGCTCGCCGCGACCTGGCAGGTGCCGGCGCCGACGGCGCCGAGCGCCACCGACACGAAGAGCGTCCGCGCGAGCCGCGCGGTGGGCACGAGGTCGCGCAGGCGGACGCGGCGCGCGGGCGTGGAGAGCGAGGCGGGCACGCGCCAGGCGAGGAGCACGCGCCCCAGCACCTCCGCCGCGACGTACGAGCCGGCCGCCCCCATGAGCCCGAAGCGCTGCACCGCCAGCCACGCGAGCGGGATGCTCACGGCCGCCTTCGCCACGTAGGTCGCGAGGATGTGGCGCGTCTCGCCGCGCGCGCGCAGCGTGGCGTCGAGGGGCCAGATCCCGAGCGGCATCACGAGCAGGCAGACGCGGAAGAGGGGCGCGGCGGCCGCGAAGCGCGCGCCGAACATGGTGGTGATGAAGGCGGGCGCGACCGCGAAGAAGAAGGCGATGGGCGGCAGGATGAGGACGGCGAGCCGGTCCACCGCGTCGCGGAAGGCGGCGGCGCCCTCGCTCCGGCGCCCGGCGCGCTCGTGCTCGCCGAGCTGCACCATCAGGACCTCGCCGGTCGGCGTGTAGAAGAGATCCACGAACGGGAGCTCGAAGCAGGCGACCGCGTAGATCGCGAAGAGCGCCGGGCCGACCGCGTGGGCGACGATGAACTGGTGCGCGTACTGCTGCGGTATGGCGAAGAGGATGGCGACGCCGAACGGGAGCGCGTATGCGAGCTGTTCCTTGAAGAGCGCGCGGTCCCAGAGGCGCGTGCGCGGGCCGCGCGCGACGAGCCCCCACGCGGCGACGAGGCGCAGCGCCGCCCACGCCGTCATCCCCGCCATCATGCCGGCGAGGCCCCACCCGGCGAGCGCCGGCACGACGAGCGCCGCGGCGCGCAGGCCGTCCGAGGCGAGGTAGGCGACGGCGGCGAGGCGCGTCCGCCCGAGCGAGGTGATCGACGTCTCGAGCGGGAAGGCTGCCACCACGAGACCGGTGTAGGCGGCGAGCGCGAGCCGGTGCTCGAGGAGCCCGGGCGTGGAGAGCGCGGCCGCGAGCGCCGGCCCGAGCGCCCACAGCGCGATGGCGCCCGTGACGCCGGAGGCGAGCATGAAGGCGAGCGTCTGGCCGAAGTAGACGCGCGGCTCCTTCGCGCGGGGCACGAAGAAGTAGAGGCTCTGCGTCACCCCGAGCGGCAGGACGGACGCCGCCGTGAGCGAGACGAGGAAGAGCAGCTTGTAGGTGCCGTACTCGGCCTGCGGCATCATCCGCGCGAGCACGAGCGGGATGCACAGCGTGACGCAGGCGGAGACGAGCCGCGCCGCGATGAGCGGGCCGGCGCGGCCGAGGAGTGACGTGGTCTCTGGCACGGACAGCCGCGCTGCGGCCTTCGTAAGCTGCCCACGCGCCGCGGCCTGAACAAGGCGCGCCACGCGCGGGTCGCCGCCGGCGTGCGCTCGCATGGGGTGCGCCGCCGCGCGGCAGCGGCTGACGCGCGCGCCGGGTGCTACGCTCGTGAGCGGGCCGGGAACGGAATGCGCCTCACCGCCAGCTCGGGACGATGGGGGGCCGCGGCGCTGCTCGTCGCGCTCGCGATCGGCTGCGCGGCGGGGGGGCGCGTCGCGCCGGCGGGGGGCGAGGGCGCGGCGGCCGCGGCGGGGTCGCCGATCGAGGTGACGCGCGCCTTCTACGGGGCGCTGCACGACGGCGACGCCGAGCGCGCCGCCCGCCTCGTCGAGTCGCCGAACGCGGCGACGGCGACGGCGTCGTTCGTGAAGCTCGCGAAGGCGTACGAGGCCCTGGAGGGCGCGCTGCGCGACCGCTTCGGACCGGGGGCGGCGCACGCGGTCGGCTACGCGGACCGGGTCGCGGCCGAGGTGGACGCGCTCCGCGTCGCCGAGAGCATCGTGAAGGGCGACCGCGCGCTCGTCACGGCGGGCGATCACACCCTCGCCACGCTCCGGCGGGTCGATGGCGCCTGGAGGATCGTGCTCGAGGACGCGCTCACGAGCGAGCAGGGGCTCCGGACCCTCGTGCTCGAGGCAGACGCGGCGCGCAACGCCGCCGAGCGGGTGGTGCCCGGCATCCGCAGCGGCCTCTTCGACGGGCCGGAGGACGCGCTCGAGGCCTTCCGCAACGAGCTGGCGGCGCGGATCCAGGGCGAGCAGCCCGAGCTGCCGCCCAGCCCCGAGCCGCCGGCCGCGGGCGCGCCGGAGGGCGTCCCGCTCTGACTCGCCTTTCGCCGTTTCTCGTGCTCGCAAACGCAGTTCTCGGCGAGTCAGAGCGATTTCCGGTCGAGCTGCGCTTTCGCGTAGCTCGACCTCAGCCAGACCCCCCAGCCGCAATCGCGCGGAGAGCGAAAGACGAGTCTGAGCGAGGTGGTCAGCGCGAGCGCCGGCCGGCCGAGGGCGCTCGCGGCGCGACGGCGCGGCCCGGCGCGGGGGCGGTCGCGCGCGCTGGCGCCACGATCTGTTCCTGCTCGAGGCGCGCGAACCAGCGCGCCGCGCGCGACTTGAGCCGCGCCCAGCGGATGTCCTCCGGCGTGGCCTGCGGAGCGCCGTCCGGGCGCGTCGCGGCGACCACCGGCTCGACGCGCCGCGCTCCCGCGCCGCGCTCGAAGACCTCGCTGTAGAGTGAGGAGTGGGTCCGGCTGCAGAACGGGCATTGCCAGTACCGCACCGGGCTTCCGGGCACCGACCAGCTCGTCATGAGCACGTGGCAGTGCGTGCACTCGACGTCGTGGGGCATGACATCGACAGATATCGCCCGCGAGGCGATCCAGGTCAAATAATCGGCGCTAGATCCCCAATAAGACGGCACTCATGACCACCCTCGTGAACATGGACGGCAACCTCGTCCCACCCTCGCAGGCGATGGTGTCGGTGTTCGATCGCGGCTTCCTGTACGGCGACAGCGTGTACGAGGTCGTGCGCACGTACCGGCAGCGCCCGTTCGAGCTCGATCTCCACCTCGCGCGGCTGCGGCGCTCCGCCGAGCGCCTGGCGCTCGTGCTGCCCTGGGACGAGGAGCGCACGCGCGCGGAGATCGTCCGCACGCTCGCGGCGTCACGCGGCGGAGACGTGCCCGATCCCGCCGCGGCGCCGTGGAACGCCGGCGAGCGCTCCCTGCGCGTCATCATGACGCGCGGGGCGGGTGAGGTCGGCCTCGACCCCGCGCTGGCGGTCGATCCGCGCGCCATCGTCATCGCCGCGCCGCTGCGCGCCCCGCCGGCCGCCGCGTACGGCGAGGGCGTCGCCTGCCGCATCGTGGGCGTCCGGCACGACGCGCCGGAGGCGCCGGACGCGACCGCCAAGACGGGCGCCCACCTCGCCAACGTGCTCGCCGTCGCCGAGGCGAGGCAAGGAGGCGCGCACGAGGCGCTCCTCCTCGATCGCGACGGCTTCGTCACGGAGGGCGCGTCGTCGAACGTGTTCGCCGTCCGCGCCGGCCGCCTCGAGACGCCACCGCTCGCGATCGGCATCCTGGAGGGCGTGACGCGCGGCATCGTCCTCGCGCTCGCGCGCGACGCGGGCATCGAGGCGCGCGAGGCGCGGCTGCGCCCCGGTGACCTGGCGTCGGCGAACGAGCTCTTCATCACCTCCACCGCGCGCGAGATCCTCCCGGTGACGCGGCTCGACGGGAGCGAGGTGGGGTCGGGTGGGGTGGGCGCGCTGACCACCCGCCTCCACGCGCTCTTCCGCGCGCGCGCTGACCGCGCGGCGGGCGAGGTACTCTAGCGCTGCATGCGCGCACCCCGACCCGTGCTCCTCGCCCTGCTCGTCCTCGCGCCCGCCGCCCCGATCGAGGCCCGCGCCGCCGATCAGCAGATCGACCGCGCGCTGCGCGCGCTCCGGGACGACGGCTCGATGAAGGTGAGGGCCCAGGCCGCGTTCGTGCTCGCGCAGCGCGGCGCGCAGGAGGCGGTGCCCGCGCTCTGCAAGGCGCTCTCGGAGGACGACGCGGCCGCGGTCCGCGTCGCGGCGGCGACCGCGCTCGGCCGCATCGGCGCGCAGGGTGGCGTCCCAGCGCTCCGGGAGGCGGGCGCGCGCGACCCCGACGACGCGGTGAGGTCCGCCGCGACGAGGGCCCTCGAGGACCTGCTGCGCGGCGCCCGCTCGGTCTCGGTCGAGGAGGTGCAGGGTCGCACCGCCGACGCGCGCACGCGCGCCTCGCTCCACGACGCGCTGGCGCTGCACCTCAAGCGGCACGGGTTCGCGATCGTGGAGGGCGGCGAGGGCACGGGCTACCGGCTGAAGCCGTCCATGCTCCTCCTCGACGTGACGCACAGCGGGGCCGGGCTCCGGGTCGAGGTGAAGGCGTCCGTCATCGCGATCGACGGCCAGGGCCGCATCGCCGCGATGGTCGAGGGCGGCGCCCGCGCCAGGACGGCGACGCCGGGGGCGGCCGCCGCGCAGCTCGCGAGCCAGGCGGTGGACGCCGCGGCCCGCAGCATCTCAGAGGACCTGGCGCGCCGGCTCCTCGACGCGCCATGACGAGACGGGGGTAGCGATGACCGAACCGACCACAGCCACAGCGGCGCCGCCCGCCGAGACGCGGGCGGCCCCGCGCCGCCTGGTGAAGAACTACATCCTCGACCCAGGCCTGCAGCTCCGGCTGGGCGGGTATCTCGCCGCGGTCGCGGCCGCGCTCTCCGTCGCGCTCGGGTGGCAGGTGTGGCGCGCGTACGCCGAGGCCAGCAAGCTCGTCGCGCTCGGGGACCCGCGCGCGGACGAGGTGGTGGCGGCCATGCTGCACGTCGAGGATCGCGCGCGCATGGTGTGGATGGCCGGCATCCTCGCCGGCGTGGTGCTCTGCCTGCTCGGCCTCGCGATCGTCGTCACGCACCGCATCGCGGGGCCCGCGCTCGTCATGGCGCGGAGCTGCCGCGCGGTCGCCGACGGAATGCTCGCGTCGTCCCGGCCGCTCAGGCGCGGCGACCTGCTCGTGGGGCTCGCCGACGACATCGGCGCGATGGTGGAGGCGCTCCGGGCGCGCGAGGAGGAGGAGCGGAAACGCCTCGTCGAGGCCGCCGCGGCCCTCGGGAGGTCGCCCGAGCAGGCGCGGGCGATGCTCGAGGCGCTGGTGGCCGAGAAGGCGCGCCGGCTCGGCGCGTGAGGGTGGGGGTGCGGCTCGGCATCGCGCTGGCGCTGGCGCTGGCGGTCCGCGTCGCG
>DASWDS010000045.1:0-3470 GCA_036395165.1 Anaeromyxobacteraceae bacterium
ACCCGCTGGTTCTACCGGCAGCGCATGGAGGCTACCCTGAAGCGGACGCAGCGTCCGTGGGTCATCCTGCTGGAGGGCGGCACGCGCCCGGCGTTCAAGCCCGAGGGCGCCGCGCCGGCGCTCGAGGCGGTCGCGGTCGCGCTCGGCGATCCCCAGAAGCGCACGAAGGTGACCGGGTTCAAGGCGCCGAAGAGCGACGCGCAGACCATCCGGCCCGACGCGAAGCTCCTCTTCGTGGCCGGCGCCGGCTGGACGAAGAAGCAGGCCGACGGCAAGCCGCACACCGACGACGCCGAGAAGCTCATCCTCGGCTTCCTCGGGGCGACCAAGGCCTCGCTCGGATCCTCCAAGTCGCTCGTCGACCTCTCGGGCGAGGGGAGCGCGGTGCTCACCTTCATGAGCCACCTCAACCAGATCGGCCAGACCGGCGCGACGCCGCGCCACCCGAAGGGCCTCGCGACCTGCTGTCACGGCGAGGAGCCGCACGTGGTCGGCTGGCGCTTCGTGAACGAGCGCCGCGCCGTCAACCTCGACCCGAACTGCGGGTGGACGCGCGGCAAGGCGGACGTGGTCTACATCGCGGACGCGTTCGAGGTCATGACGAAGGTGAACGCGCTGCTCGCGTCGAAGCAGTAGAGCACCGAACCTCCTCTTCTTTCTCCCGACCTCCCCCCGCACGGCGGGGGGAGGGACGGGGTCTCTCCCCGCGACCCTCGACTGCCACCGCGTGCGCCCCGACCTCGGACGCGATCGGCCCCGCGGAAGCGTCAGACTCACGTTTCGCCCTTTTCGACCGCCGCGGTGGGGGGTCTGGGGGGAGCTGCGCTCGCTCCCCCCAGCTGAGGTCGAGCTACGCGAAAGCGCGGCTCGACCGGAAATCGCTCTGACTCGCCGAGAACTGCGTTTGCGAGCACGAGAACGGCCGAAAGGCGAGTCAGACGCATCGGGTAAACGTCTCGTCGCCGGGCCGAGGGGGCCCGCGAACGCCCGCGCCGGGCAGGAGAGGCATCGGATGAGCGTCCAGAGGACCGTCGACGTCGAGGAGCGGCTGCCGCTCCTCCAGAGCATTCCCCTGAGCCTGCAGCACCTGTTCGCGATGTTCGGCGCGACGGTGCTGGTTCCGTACCTCGTCGGCCTGGACACGTCCGTCACGCTCTTCTCGAGCGGAGTCGGGACGCTGCTCTACATCCTCGTCACGAAGGGGAAGGTCCCGGCCTACCTCGGCTCGTCGTTCGCGTTCATCGGCGCGCTGACCGTCCTCCTCGGCGTGAAGCCCGGGCAGGTCGCGGATGCGGCCCACATCGCGACCGCGATGGGCGGGTGTCTCGTCGTCGGGCTCGTCTACATCGCGGTCGCGCTCGCCATCGGCAAGTTCGGCGCAGCCTGGATCGACAAGCTCCTCCCCCCCGTCGTCATCGGCTCCGTGGTGGTGGTGATCGGCCTCGGGCTCGCGCGCGTCGCCGTCGACATGGCCACCGGGGCGGCGGTGGGCGGCTACAGCCAGAGCTCGTTCGCCGTGGCGCTCATCGCGCTCGCCATCGCCATCAGCGCCGCGACGTTCCTGCGCGGCTTCCTCGGCGTCATCCCCATCCTCATCGGCATCGTGGGCGGCTACGCCGTGGCGCTGGCGCTTGGGAAGGTGGACTTCTCGCCGGTCACCGCCGCCAAGGTCTTCGCGGTGCCCCACTTCGTCCTCCCGCGGCTGACCTGGGGCGCCGTCCTGGCCCTCGCGCCCATCTCGCTCGTCGTCATCACCGAGCACATCGGGCACCTCATCGTCACGAACAAGGTCTGCAACCGCGACTTCTTCAAGGACCCGGGCCTGCACCGCTCCCTCGCCGGCGACGGCGTCGCGACCGCGGTGGCCGGCATGATGGGCGGCCCGCCCAACACCACCTACGGCGAGAACATCGGCGTGATGGCGATCACGCGCGTCTTCAGCGTATGGGTCATCGGGGGCGCGGCCGTGCTCGCGATCGTCATGTCGTTCATTCCCAAGATCGGCACGCTCATCCACACCATCCCGGTCCCGGTGATGGGCGGGATCTGCATCCTGCTCTTCGGGATCATCGGATCGCAGGGCGTCCGCATGCTGGTCGAGGCGGGGATCGACTTCTCGCAGAAGCGGAACCTGATCATCGCGTCCGTCATCCTCGTCATCGGGATCGGCGGCGCGCACATCGAGATCGGCGGAATCGGCTTCTCGGAGATGCCGCTCGCCACGTACGTCGGCATCCTGCTGAACCTGGTGCTGCCGCGCTCGAAGGAGCTCGAGGGCAGCGCGGAAGCGGTCCGCGCGGTGGTCGAGGTGCCGGACGTGTAGCGGGCGATCACGCCGGGTTGCTCCGGCGGACCGCGATCCGCGGACCGCGACCCGAGCGCGTCGTCGCACGACCTCCAATGGGGTTCATCAATTCACGTGACGGCCGAGAACTGGCGCGCCCCTCGATTCGTGCGTAGCTTTCGACAAGCTCGGTCCTGGTGGCCGGGCGTTCGAGAGCGGCCAGGGCAACGGGAGTTGCCCGGTCGCTCCTCGTTTTTTGGGCGCCGAGCTCGCGTGTGGCGGTGTGTTCACCCCGGCCGCCCGTCTCCTGGTGCGCCGCGTCAGGGATGACGATCTAGCGTCGCGCCGGACCCCTTCTGCACCTTAGAATCGCCGGATGGAGAGCGGCGTCCTCGGCGCCTGGGAGTTCGAGCGGGGCGTCGACCCCGGGCTCGCCGCCCGCGTGGCGCGCGATGGGGGCCACGAGCCGGATCTGACCGTGATCCCGGTCTTCTCCGGGGGCGACGAGCTCACGGTCCGCGTCGTCGGCGGCGCGCAGACGGACCCGCAGGCGCTGCTCTACGTGGCTGGCTACGGTGTCTTCGAGGTGACGCGCGTCGAGGAGTGGCCGCCGGTGGAGGGGAGTCACCGGCCGCGCGTGCTGCTTACGCTGCGCGCGTGCTCGTCGAAGGCGACGCCCTGATGGCGCTGGCCACGATCCCGGACGGCTACTGCGGCCTCGGCGGCACCGGCGTCTCGCGCCCCGGCGTGATCGCCGCCGCGTCCTGACCCGGCGCGCCGCCCTGGCGACGGTGCAGCGCACGGACGGTCTCCACCGTGTCCGCCTCCTCGGGCCGCTTGTCGGCGCGGTAGCGCTTCACCCGCGCGAACCTGAGCGCGAGGCCCGCGGGGTAGCGCGGGCTCGCCTGGAGGTCATGGAACGCGACCTCGACCACGAGCTCGGGACGGACGTGCACGACGTGGCCGTCCGTCGCGAGCTGCAGCGCCTGCAGCTTCTCCGTCTGCCATGCCAGCATCTCGTCCGTCATCCCCTTGAACGTCTTGCCGAGCATGACGAACCCGCCTGCGTCGGGATCGCGCGCCCCGAGGTGCAGGTTGGAGAGCCACCCCGAGCGGCGCCCGTGACCCCACTCGGCGGCGAGGACGACGAGATCGAGGGTCTGCGCCCGCTTCACCTTGAGCCACG
>DASWDS010000046.1:0-3305 GCA_036395165.1 Anaeromyxobacteraceae bacterium
CGGCGCCGGCGCGGGCGGTGCCTTCGCGGGCCTGGGCGAGATCGGCGGACGAGCAGCGCAGGCCCGGGGACAGCACGGCGCCCACGGAGGCGGCGAGCGCCACGCCCGCGGCGACGCCGAGGAGCCGGCGACGCGCCGGTCGCGGAGGCGCAGCCCCCCCGGTCACGGGCGCTCCGGCGCCGCGGCGAGGTCGACCCGCGGCCGCTCGGCGGGCGCGCGCTCGTCCGCGGCGACGGCGCCGTCCTGGATGCGGATGGAGCGCTCGCCCCAGCGCGCGACCTGCGCGTTGTGCGTCGCGCAGACGACGGTGAAGCGCGCCGCCTCGTGGAGGCGCGCGATGACGTCGAGCACGCCGAGCGAGCTCTTCCAGTCGAGGTTGCCGGTCGGCTCGTCGAGGAGCAGGAGCCCCGGCTCGTTCACCAGGGCGCGCGCGATGCAGGCGCGCTGCCGCTCGCCGCCCGAGAGCTCCGACGGCAGGTGCCGCACCCGGTGGCCGAGCCCCACCTGCGCGAGCGCCGCGGCCGCCTCGTCCTCGTCGGCCATGCTGTGGAAGTGCTGCGCCAGCATGACGTTCTCGAGCGCCGACAGGTACGGCACCATGTGGTGCTGCTGGAACACGAACCCCACCCGCTCGCGCCGGAAGCGCGCCGCGGCGCCGCCGTCGAGGGCGGCGAGATCGGTGTCGCCCACGAGCACGCGGCCCGCGCTCGGCCGGTCCATGGCGCCGAGCAGGTGGAGCAGGGTGGACTTCCCGGAGCCGGACGGCCCCATGAGGCTCACCCAGCTCCCCGGCGCGAGGGAGATCTCGACGTCGCGCAGGGCGGTGGTTTCGCCGTAGCGCCTCGTCACCTTGTCGATCAGGACGGTCTCGCCGGGCATCTCGGCTCCAGGTCTCGGGCGCTCTTCACGGAGCGCGAAGGGTGTCGCAGGGAGAGGCCTGCAGCGCTCGCTGCACCGGCCAGGTGGACGCGCCGAGCGCGATGACGAGCGAAGCCGCGAGCGCGAGGAGCGGCGGAGCTCCGGAGAGCGGCACCCACGTCCCGAAGACCGTGTGCGCCACCACCTGCGCGCCCACCGCGCCGGCGAGGCACCCGGCCACGCCGCCCGCGAGGCCAGCCGCGGCGGCCTCCGAGAGGAGCAGGCGCCGGATCGACGCGGGCGCGGCGCCGAGCGCCAGGTAGAGGCCGATCTCCTCGCGGCGCGCGAGCAGGAGGACGCCGAGCGTGCCCGCGACCGTGAAGGCCGTCGCGGCCGAGAGGGCCACCGTGACGAGCAGGATGAGCCGCTTCACCTTGCCCAGCAGCGAGGCCTCGGATCGCGCGACCTGCCGGAGCGTGCGCGCCTCCGCGCCCGGAACCGCGGCCTCGATGGCGCGGGCGACCGCCTCGGGCGCGCGGCCCTCGAGGCGGGCGCGGACGAGCGCGAGCGAGGCCTGCCCGGCCCGGCCCGTGAGCTCCTGGGCCAAGGCCAGCGGCAGCAAGAGGTTCTCGTCCTCCGCGCCGCCCGTCTCGACCGTCCCCACGATGGCGACGCGGGCGGCCCGATCGCCCGAGGCCACCTCGACCGCGTCGCCCGGCTTCACCCCGAGCCGCGTCGCGAGCGACGCTCCGGCCATCGCCTCGCCGGGGCCGTCCGGCCAGCGCGGCGCGACGCGCCAGAGCGGATTGAGGCGGCGCAGCGCCCCGAGATCCCAGCCGGTCGCGCCCACCTCGCGGCCCGCCACCCGCACGGTCAGGACGAGCCCCGGGGCGGCGGCGTCGACGAGGTCGCCGCCGAGGCGCCCGAGGTCGGCGCTGGCGAGGGCGCGGTCCTCCTCCACCGGGCCGAGCTCGAGCGTCCCGAGCCCGAAGCGCAGGGGCGCGGCGCGAGGCACCACGAGCACGTTCGCGCCGTAGGCCCGCAGCTCGGCGCCGAGCTGTTCCTCGATCCCGGACGACACGGCCACCAGGCAGAACACGAGCGCGGCAGAGAGCGCCAGCGAGGCGGTGGAGACCGCGCCCGCGCCGGCCGACCCGCGCAGCGACCGCGCCAGCCAGCGCCGAAAGAAGCTGCGGCCGCCGCGCCTCACGCCGCCTCCTTCAACTCGCGCGCGGGTTCGAGCCGCAAGGCACGACGGATGGGCCAGAGCGCCCCCAGGCCGGCCACCGCCAGCGCGCCCGCCAGCGCGAGCGGCACGAGCCCGGGGCCGGCGTGGAGCGGCGTGCCGAACACCGCCGTGCCGACGCCGCGGACGAGGGCGGCCGCGAGCGCGCTGCCCAGGAGCCCACCCGCGAGCCCGAGCGCCAGGATCTCGGCGCCGAGCAGGAGCGCCACCTGAGCGCCGCTCGCGCCACACGCGCGCATGAGCGCGATCTCGGCGCGCCGTCCCATGACGCGCGCCGCGAAGGTCGACGCCACCGCCAGGGCCGCCGCGAGCAGCGTCAACACGGCGAGCAGCATCACCAGCGCGTCGAGCCGGGACAGCACGCGCGCCTCGGCCTCGGCCATGCTCCACACTGGCCGCGCCCGGCTGCCGGGGATCGCCTCCTCCACCTGCCGCGCCACGCTCGTCACGTACGGCGTGCAGAACCACTTCTCCAGCTCGCGCTGCGTCATGCCGCCGGGGTTGCGCCGCCCGAACGCGTCGAGGGGCACCGTCACCGCGGAGACGAGCGCGCGCGAGATCTGCCCGGGGCGTCCGAGGAGCTGCTGCGCGGTGGCCAGCTCGACCATCGCCTCGTCCTCCTCGAAGCCGCCGCTGCTGACGATCCCGACCACGCGCAGCGCGCGCGACCGCCCGTCGGCGGCGGCGGTGACGGAGTCGCCCGGCCGCGCGCCGAGCCGGACCGCCAGCGCGCGCCCGAGCACCGCCTCGTCGGCGCTACCGCCCGCGGGCCAGCGGCCCTCGAGCCCCCAGTGCGGAAAGAGCGGCGCCACGCCGGCGCGCAGGTCGTCGGACTGGCCCGGCCTCGGCACGCGCCGATCGAACCACACGCCGGCGAGCAGCGCCCGCTCGGCGCGGCCGCCCGCCGAGATCGCGACGGGCGCGGTCAGCGAGGGCGCGAGCCCCACGATGTTGTGCCGCCAGAAGATGGTGAGGATGCGCTGGAGGTGAGCCTCTTCGAGGAAGCTCTGGGGCGCCCGCACGCCGCCCGGCGCCGCGGCGATCGCCGGCTCGACCACCACGTTGGCGCCGAAGCTCCGCAGCTCGGCCGCGAGCCGATCGCCCACCTCGAGCGAGACCGTGCCGAGCGCGGCGGCGATGCCGGAGCCCATCGCGGTCGAGAGCACGACCAGCGCCAGGCTGAGGGGGTGCAGGCGCATTG
>DASWDS010000047.1:0-12166 GCA_036395165.1 Anaeromyxobacteraceae bacterium
CGGCGGACGGTGTCGATCGGACTGCGCGCCGAGGGCGTGGTCGAGGTGACGGGCGGCCTCGCGGAGGGCGACGAGGTCGTGCCGGCGTCGGCCGGGGCCGTCAGCGCCGGCCAGCGCGTGCGCGCCCGCGCCGCGAAGCCCGTCGAGCTCGCGCATGCCTCCTGAGGTACCGCCGGCGCTGCGCGCCGCCGCCCGCCGCGCCCTCGCCCTCTCCGACGACGCGCTCCTCGGCGGCTGCGAGGAGACGTTCTTCGTCGGGAGCGGCCCCGGCGGGCAGCACCGCAACAAGACCGAGAGCGGCGTGCGCCTCGTCCATCGCGCGACGGGGGTCGCCGTCACGGCGACCGAGCGACGCAGCCAGCTGCGGAACCGCGGGGCGGCGCTCGCGCGGCTGCGGGCGCGGCTCGAGGCGCTCGCGCGTGAGCCGAAGCCGCGCAAGCCGACCCGCGCCACGCGAGGCGCGAAGGAGCGCCGGCTCGACGCGAAGAAGCGCGAGGGCAGGAAGAAGGCGCTGCGCCGCGGCGCCTGGGATTGAGCGGGCGCCTACGCCGCCGCGTCGAGCGCGGGCGCGGGCTGCACGAGGCCCGCGTCGGAGAGGCGGTCCACCGACGACTTCACCTCGGCCGCGCTCGTGCCGCAGTCCTCGAGCCCGCGCGCGATCTCGGCGATGCTCTTCTTGCCGCCGCGCAGCTCGCCCAGGACGACCCCGTCGATGGGCTGCGCGCGCAGCGGTCCCGCCCACGCCTGCTGCGCGGCGTCGAGCGCGGCGCGTCCCTGCGCGCGGGCGGCCTGCACCGCCTCGCGGTAGGACGCCTCGGCGACGGCGCCGCTGGCCGACATCACGAACTTCTGGCCACGGGGCCAGCGCTTCCCGGTACGATTGGTCTTGAGGCTCTCGAGCACCTGCAACAGATGGGCTCAACGGGCTTCCGTGTCAACCCCCGGCGGACGGGCGTGCGCCCGGCCGGCACCCCCGCGCGGCACGACACGCGAGCCGGCGCGGCCCAGCTTGCCGCGCGCGTGGACGGCCCCACCTTCGACAGGTGGCGCGCGCGGTCCTCTTCGACATCGACGGCACCCTGGTGGACTCCGTCGACCTGCACGCGCAGGCGTGGCAGGAGGCCTTCGCCCGCTTCGGGAAGGAGATCGGCTACGACGACATCCGGAGCCAGATCGGGAAGGGGGGCGATCAGCTCCTCCCGGAGTTCCTGTCCGAGGAGGAGCTGGAGCGCTTCGGGGACGAGCTCGCCGAGTACCGCTCGAGCCTCTACCGGCGCCAGTACTTGCCGTGGGTGAGGCCGTTCCCGCAGGCACGCGAGATCCTCGCTCGCCTGAAGCAGGCGGGCACGGCGATCGGGCTCGCCTCGTCCTCGAAGCGGACGGAGCTCGGGTACTACCTGAGGATGGTGGGCGGCGCGAGCCTCGTCGACGCCGCCACCACCGGCGACGACGCCGCGCGCACGAAGCCCTTCCCCGACGTGTTCCAGGCGTGCCTCGAGAAGCTCGCCCTCGACCCGGGCGACGCGGTGGCGGTGGGGGACAGCCCCTACGACGCGCAGTCGGCGGGCCGCGCCGGCGTCGTGACGGTGGGCGTGCTCTCCGGCGGCTTTCCCCAGCGCGAGCTCGAGGCCGCGGGGTGCGTCGCCGTCTACCAGGACGTCGCCGAGCTGCTGGCGCGGCTCGGCACCTCCCCGCTGGCGCCCGAGCCGCACCCCCACCACGGGCGGTGAGAGATTCACTCCCCGAGGAACTGCGAGACGACCTTCAGCCGCGGGATGTGCGCGCACGCGGCGCGGATCGAGGAGAGGAGCGGCACCGCCAGGAAGAGCCCGACTGGCCCCCAGATCCAGAACCAGAAGAGCGATCCCAGGAAGACGACGATCGAGCTCAGCCTCAGCTGCTTCCCCAGGAAGATGGGGTCGACGACGTTGCCCTGCATGGCGACGAGCGCGATGTAGATGGCGGCCACGAACACGACGTCCTTGGCGGTGCCGTACTGGAGGAGGGCCATCCCGGTCGGGAGGACCAGCCCCAACGCAGGGCCGACGTAAGGGATGAAGTGGAGGAGCGCCGTGGTGAGACCCCAGATCGCGGCGTGCTCGAGGCCGTAGAGCCTGTAGACGAGCCAGGTGACGATGCCGAGCAGAGCGTTGAGCGCGAGGCGGTTCACCATGTACTGCTCGATGTCGTGCTGGATCTCCTGGACCGCGGAGAGCGCGCGCTCGCGCGCCTCGCCGTCGCGGCCCATCGCCGCGAGCAGCTTCTGCTGGAACCGCGGACCCTCCGCGAGCGCGAAGTAGAGGGTGAAGACGGCGACCGCTGCCTGGCCCGCGAGCGTGAGCGCGCCCTGCGCTGTGCCGACGATGAGGACGCCCCAGGGCACGCTCTGCTGCACCTTCACGCCGCCGGGCGGCGGCTTCACCAGCGTCTCGCCCTGGCTCTGGATGTGGATCACCTTCGCCGTCAGCGCCTGCGACACCTGCCGGATGCGATCCTCGTAGGCCGGGAGCTCCTCCCAGAAGGCGGAGACGCGGTTGTAGAGGACGGCGACGATGCCGGCGACGACGAGCGTCGCGAGCAGCGTGCCGGTCAGGGAGGCGACGACCCGCGGCACCTTGCGGCGCTCGAGCCAGGCCACCACGGGGTGGACCGTGACGGCGATGAACACCGCCAGCACCGCGGGCAGGATGAGCTCGCGCGCCAGCCACAGGAACGCCAGGGCCGCGCCCACGGCGAGGATGGCGAGCGAACGCTCGGTGACCTTCGAGTTGCGCTGGATCGTTTCCACCGCCACGAGGGCTCCCCCCGAAAGTTGGCCACGCGGGAGAGCGGTCGCCATCTCGTCCCGTCATGGGGCTCCGGTGGCGGCGGGGCGCGCGCCTCGACAGATCACCCGCCATGGACGATCCGCGCGAGCCGCCTCGAGCCGCGCCGGGATGGGGTCGCGCCCGCATCCTCGCCATCGGCCACTCCACGCGATCGTTCGAGGAGCTCGTGGCGCTGCTGCAGTCCTGCGGTGTCGCCACGCTCGCAGACATCCGGACCATCCCGCGCTCCCGCCGGAACCCGCAGTTCTCGGAGGGCGCGCTCGCCCGGACGTTGCCGGCGGCGGGCATCCGGTACGTGCACCTCGCGCGGCTCGGCGGGCTGCGCCACGCCCGCAAGGACTCGCCCAACGGCGCCTGGCGAAACGCCAGCTTTCGCGGCTACGCGGATCACATGCAGACCGGCGAGTTCGAGGAGGGCCTCGTGGAGCTGCGCGCGCTCGTGCGCGACGGACCGGTGGCGATCATGTGCGCCGAGGCCGTGCCGTGGCGCTGCCACCGCTCGCTCCTCGCCGACGCGCTCTTCGCGCACGGCGTGGTGGTGCAGCACATCGTCGGGAAGGGGCGGACGCGGCCGCACCGCCTCACCCCATTCGCGGTGAGACAGGGGCGGAGGGTGGCGTATCCGCCGCGCGACGAGGACGCGGCCGCGCTGCCGGCGCGCTGACGGCGGTGCGGCAACTCGGCGGCCCGCATTTGCGCGGCGCTCGCCGCGCAGGCAGACTCCCTCCCATGCGCCTCCTCGCCACCGTCCTGGCCGTCGCCGCGCTCTTCGTTCCTCAGGACGGGCGCGCAGACGGCGGGCCGGAAGCGCTGGTGCGGAAGGTGCGCAGCGCGTACGGCGGCCGCGCCGCGCTCGAGAAGGCGCGCGTCGTGCGCCAGGAAGGCACCGTCACCTCGCTCATGCACGAGGGGACGGGGCAGCTCGTCCGCCTCTTCGCGCGGCCGGGCAGCTTGCGCGTCGAGGTCGCGTTCCCGGGCGGCACCCCCGAGGTGCGGGTCGTGCACGCGGGCTACGGCGACCGGAACGGCGTCGACGTCACCGGCTCGTTCCGCCACGCCGCGATGGTCCTCCAGGCGGCGCGGCTCGCGCTGCCGCTCTCGCTCGCCGAGAAGGGCGCGCGCCTCTCGGAACGTGGGACGGTCGAGCGCGACGGCAGGCGGCTGCGTGCGCTCGCGCTGGCGCTCCCGCGCGGGCTCGAGCTCGTGGTCGAGGTAGACCCGGAGACGGCCCGCATCGTGCGATCGGCCGGGACGATCGCGGGCCCGACCGGCGCGATCGAGTTCGCCACCGTCTACTCGGAGTGGAAGCCGGTCCGGGGGGTCGTGTTCGCGATGCACGAGGAGAACTACGCGAGCGGGCAACACACCGGGGCGACCTCGCTCACGAGGGTCGAGCTGCTCGCCGCGCCGCCCGCCGGCGCGTTCGACGAGCCTCTGTAGACGGGGATGGGCGATACAGCTGCGCCCATCCGGACCGGTCAGAACTCGTAGAAGGCGCCGAGGCGTCCCTCGGCGAACCAGCGGAACTCGTCTCTGGTCGCGGCGCTGGTCGAGCCGACGACGGGCGCGTTCGTCGCGAGGTCCACCTTCACGCTGCGCGGCAGGACGCCCGCCTCGACGAACACACCGGCGCCGAGGAGGCCGAAGGAGAGCCCGACCGCGCCGCCGTACGCGTACGTCGTCGGCCCGTTGATGAGGTTCTGCACCGCGAGGATCCCGCGCAGGTAGAGCGGGAAGAGCGGCGGCGAGACCACCACCATCGGCCGCAGCTCCATGTCGAACTTCGAGCTCTGCACGTCGGCGAGGCCGGCCACGACGCCCAGCTCGAGCTTCAGCATGCTCGCGAAGCTCCAGCCGGGCGCGACCATCACGTTCGCGGGCTGCCGGTCGAAGGACGGCCTGACCTGCCAGCCGAGCCCGACGGACCCTTCCACGATGGGGCCGGCGCTCGCGGCGAGCGGCGCCACCGCGAGACCGACGACGACGAGGCCGACGAACAGCTTGCGCATGGAATCCCTCCCGTGCGGCGACCCGCAGCCGCGCGCTCCGAGGGAGCATACGCCAGCCCGCCTGGCAGGGGAGGGTAAGCGTATACCCACAGTGAACTACGTTCACCCAGATCGGCGTCGTGGTCGGGGTCGGGGGTCAGGGTCGGGGTCGAGGTCGCGGTCGAGGGTCGAGGTCGAGGTCGCGGTCGAGGGTGCGTCCCCCTCCCCCCGCTTGCGGGGGGAGGGGGCGCGGCGGACGGTTGGCCGACCCTTTCCCCGGCCTCTCCCTTCCAGGGAGAGGGGGACGATGCCCGCGGGCTCGCGGTCGCGGTTTAGCGTCGAGGCTACGTCCCCACCCGCACCAGCTCCAGCAGCGGCGCATCGTCGGGCCGGGGTGTGCCGAGGTCGATGGCGCACTCGATGACCCAGTCCACCTCGCCCTGCGGATCCACGATGCGCTGGCGGGCGGCGTATGCGCGGGGTCCGGTCTTCTCGAGGAGCGTGTTGTGCGGCTGCCGCGCCACGGGGCGGGTGTCGATGGCGGGGTGCTCCGCGAAATAGGGCGCGAGCTCTTGCTCGAGGCGCGCCGGCGGCCACGCGCCGTCGGGCTGGTGGAGCGCCGCCGCCGCCGCGTCCCAGCGCTTCGCGGCGAGCGCGACGAGGAGGCGGTGCAGCTCGTTCCTGACGCGGGCGGCGAAGGCGCGCGGGTCGTCGTCCGGCTGGGCTGCGCGCGGCGGCAGGGCGGTGAGGGCCGCGCGCTGATCGAGCGCGGCCGCGCGGTAGGCGGGATCGCGCATGCGCTCCCACTCGTCGAGGAGCGAGGCGTCGGCGCCGCGCACCGTCCCGCGCAGGAAGGCGATGACGTCGTCCACCCGCTCGTCGCGGTACGTCTCGGGGACGGTCTGCACGAGCGTCTTGTAGGCGTCGGAGAGGTAACGGAGGAGGACGCCCTCCGACCGGTCCAGGCCGTACTCGCCGACGTAGTCGTTGAACGTCATGTACCGCTCGACCATCTCGCGGGCGATCGACTTGGGCCGGATGTTCTCCGCGCCGACCCACGGGTGCAGCGCCGCGAACTCGTTGAAGGTGGCGTAGATGAAGTCGGCGTGCGGCTTCGGGTACTCGACCTTGTCGAGCTCCGCCATCCGCTCGTCGTACTCCATGCCCTTCGCCTTCATCTCGGCGACGGCCTTGCCGCGCGCCACGTCGAGCTGCTTCCACAGCACCGCGTCCGGGTTCTCCAGGATCGCCTCGACGAGCGACAGCACGTCGAGCGCGTAGGTCTCGCTCTCGCGCGGCACCTTCGGCAGGGTGTCGACGAGCCACAGCGCGAGCGTCTGATGCAGCGAGAACTCGCGCTGCAAGCCGGGCGCGGGCCGGACGTGCCGCCCGCGGTAGCCCTCGATGCCGCGCACCTCGACGAGGCCGGCGCGCCTGAGCGTGCGGAAGCGCTCGGCCGCCGCGCGCCGCAGCTTGGAGCGGGCGTACGGCGTCTCATGGGCGCGGCCGATCATCTCGACCAGCCGTCCGTACCCGCCGCCGCGCTGCGTCGTCTCGCTCTGGAGCAGGTTGAGGAGCAGGCCGAAGGTGATCTCGAAGCGCGAGACGAGCGGCTCGGGCTCCTTCGTCCGGAGCCGCTCGAGCGTGTTGCGATCCCACGGCACGTAGCCCTTCTGTGGCGGCTGGCGCTTCACCACCTTCTTGCCGGCGGCCGCCTTCTCGGAGAGCCGCTTGTTCTCGACGACGTGCTCGGGCGCCTGCGCGACGACGTAGCCGCGCTCGTCGAAGCCCTTGCGGCCGGCGCGACCGGCGATCTGGTGGAAGTCGCGCGCCGACAGGATGGCCGTCTTCTCCCCGTCGAACTTGCAGAGCTGCGTGAAGAGCACGGTACGGATGGGGATGTTCACGCCCATGCCGAGCGTGTCGGTGCCGGAGACGACCTTGAGGAGCCCCCCCTGCGCCAGCTTCTCCACGAGGAGCCGGTACTTGGGCAGGAGGCCCGCGTGGTGAACGCCGATGCCGTGGCGCAGGAAGCGCTGCACGTCCTTGCCGAACGGCGTGTCGAAGCGGACGCCGTCGAGCGCCGCGCGGATGCGCTCCTTCTCCTCCTTCGAGGAGAAGTTCGCGGACATCAGATTTTGCGCCTGCTCGGCGGCCGCGCGCTGGGTGAAGTTCACGAGGTAGACGGGCGCCTTGTCCGCCGAGACGAGGTCCTCGATGGTCTCGTGGAGTGGCGTCTCGCGGTACTCGAGCTCGAGCGGGACCGGGCGCGTCGCGCTCCGCACGCGCGCCACCTCGCGCCCGGTCAGGTCCCGGATCCCCTCCGCGATCGCCGTCACGTCGCCGAGGGTGGCGGACATGAGCAGGAACGTGGTGTCGCGGAGGAGGAGCAGCGGCACCTGCCAGGCGAGCCCGCGGTCGCGGTCCCCGTAGTAGTGGAACTCGTCCATGACCACGACGTCGGCGCGGGGGCGCGCCTCGCGGAGCGCCATGTTGGCCAGGATCTCCGCGGTGCAGCACAGGATGGGCGCGTCGCGGTTGATGGCGGCATCTCCCGTCATCATCCCCACCGCGTCGGCGCCGAACGCCTCGCACAGCGCGAAGAACTTCTCGTTCACGAGCGCCTTGATCGGGCAGGTGTAGACGGAGCGCTTGCCCTCCGCCATCGCCTGGAAGTGCAGGAAGGTCGCGACGAGCGACTTCCCGGACCCGGTGGGCGTGGCGAGCACGACGTGCTGGCCCTCGAGCAGCGCGAGCAGCGCCTCCTCCTGCGCGGGGTAGAGCGTGAGCCCGGTGGACGCGACCCAGCCGACGAAGCGGTCGAGGATCTCGTCGGCGGAGAGCGCGCCCTCGCGCGGCAGGAGCGCGGCGAGGGGAGCCTCGCGCACGGACGGGGCGCCGGCGGGAGCGGTGGAGGAGCTGGCCGTCATCGCAGGTAGACCTATCCCGGCTCGGCGCTCCAAGCCAGCGCGGCGGCCGTAAGACGTCGTGCGGCTCCGCGCGACCGGCGGCGACGAGGCGAGGGACGATCGCGGGATGTAGGTGAATCTCCGGCATGGTATGCCTGCGCACCCCTGTCGCGTCGTGCCGATGCGGTACGGACTCGCGCGTCGCAGTCCCGGCAAGATGACCCGGCGCTCCACACGTGCAGAGGACGACCATGTACACCAAGCGTTACGCCATCTACGGGGCGCTCTTCGGCGCCACGTTCCCGATCGTCGGGACGTCGCTCGAGGCCCTCACGCGCTTCCCCGAGCTGCCCTTCGGCGCGGCGATGGCGCGCGCGCAGACGTCGGCGGTCCTCTGGATCGTGGACCTCGCGCCGCTCGTGCTCGCGGTCATGGCGAGCCTCGCCGGGCGCAGGCAGGACGCCATCATCGCGCTCGAGGCGGCGCGCCGCGAGCGCTTCGACAAGACCGCGCACGAGCTGTTCGGCACCGCACAGGCGCTCCTCTCGACGGTCTCGTCGTTCAGCAGCATGACGGCGGAGACGGCGGCCTCCGTGCGCGAGACGACGGCCACCATGGGCCAGCTCGGCCACACCGCCACCCAGGCGGCG
Source organism: Anaeromyxobacteraceae bacterium (assembly GCA_036395165.1). Taxonomy (GTDB): domain Bacteria; phylum Myxococcota; class Myxococcia; order Myxococcales; family Anaeromyxobacteraceae; genus Anaeromyxobacter_A. The sequence goes on from DASWDS010000047.1 coordinate 8,376, forward strand.
CTCACCGCCGAGAGCGTGGTCGGCCTCGCCCACACGTCCCGGAAGGCGTCCGAGGAGGGTCTCTCCGCGGCCGAGCTCTCCAGCGGGGAGCTCGTGAAGCTGTCGGAGGAGGTCCGCGGGCTGTCGCAGAAGATCGAGGCACTCAACACGCGCATGCGCGACATCTTCGAGATCACGTCGGTGGTGAACTACATCGCCGAGCGATCGCAGCGGCTCGCCGAGGCGGCCGCCGCCGAGGCGCAGAAGGTGGGGCAGGGCGCGAACGGGCTCACGACGGTCGTGACGGAGATGCGGCACCATGCCGACGACGCGAAGCGCGCGGCGGGCCAGGTGAAGGGGATCCTGAGCGAGGTGCACAAGGCGATGCTCTCGGCTATGACGGCCGCCGAGACCGGCGTTCGCCGCGCCGAGCAGGGCGCCATCGTCGCGAACGGCACAGGCGACACCATCCGCAAGCTCGCCACCGCGCTCCGGGAGTCGTCCGACGCCGCGCGCGAGATCGCGACGGTCGCGCAGCAGCAGGACCACGGCATCGACCAGGTCCTGAAGGCCATGAACGAGATCTACCTGGCGACGCAGGAGACGATGGTCTCGACCCAGGCCGTCGCGAGCCAGGCGCGCTCGCTCAACGATCTCGCGAGCGGCTTGAAGACCGCCGTCGAGGCCTGACGGCCCCTTCTCCCTGGCGTCGGCTTGCGCATCTTTGGCGCATGACGCCCGCTCTCACGCTCCTCGTTCCACTGCTCCTCGCCCAGCCGGTGGGCCAGCCGCCCGATGGAGGCGTCACCGAGATACGCATCGGGCCCTCTGCGACCCCGACCCCGACCCCGACCTAGACCTCGACCCCGAGCTCGACTCCGAACCCGACCGCTCGACCCGACGCGGGAGCGGCCCCGGACGTCTTCCAGGCGCTCCAGCAGGCCCAGGCGGCACAGGCGCGCGTCGCGCAGCTGGAGCGGCAGGTGGCGGATCTCCAGACAGCACGGCAAGGGGACCAGCAGCGGATCGCGTCCCTGGAGAAGGACCTCTCCGACGAGCGCGCGCGCCGTGAGCAGGCGGAGCGGGGGCCCGCGGCGCGCGAGCAGGCGCTCTCCTCGGCGACGGGCGGCCTCACGCAGGCGGATCAGGCCCTCGCGACCGGTTCCGGAGACGTCTCGGCGGCGCTCGACCGGGCGAAGGCCGCGGCGGGCGAGGCCGCGCAGCGCGCCGGGGCAGGCGGATCCGAGCAGGAGGCGGCGCTCGCGGCCGAGGCGCAGCGGTGGGTCGCCGTGTCGCAGGAGGCGCTGCAGCGCGGTGATCTCTTCCAGGCGCGGCAGGCGGTCGAGGCCGCGAACAGGGCCGCGCAGCAGGCGCGCGCGCTCGCCGGGACCGCGACGGGAGCCCGGGGCACCGGGACGCGCTGACGGGCTCCCCGGCGCGTCGGCCGGCGCGGCCGAAATTGCCGCGCCCCGAGCGGCATGGAATGATGCCGTGGCGCCGCCGCGCGGAGGTCCCGGATGATCGAGCTGCTCGACCCGCTCAGGAGCCCGGACCTCCTGGCGAGGATCTTCGACGCGTACCCCGCACCGACGCTGCTCGTAGACGGCGACATCCGCGTGCTGCACGCGAACCGGGCGGCACGCGACGAGCTCGACCTCGGCGCCGGCGGCGAGCTCCTGCGCATGCGCAGCGGGGAGCTCCTCCATTGCCTGAACGCGAGCGCGCACCCGGAAGGCTGCGGTCACGCCGACGCGTGCCGGCGCTGCGTCCTCCGCGGTTCCGTCGCCCGGGCGCTCTCCTCGGGCGCGGTGCGCCGCGCGCGCGCCTTCATGCAGCGCTCGCGAGGCGGGCGCGTGGACGAGGTGCACTACCTCGTCAGCGCGGCGCCCATCGCGCACGAGGGGAGGGCGCTCGCGATCCTCACGCTCGAGGACGTCTCCGAGATCGTCCACCTGCGCAGCCTGCTGCCCATCTGCGCCGGGTGCCGCAAGATCCGGGACGGCGACAACTACTGGCGGACCGTCGAGGAGTACTTCAAGCAGAGCCTCGACATCGACTTCTCGCACGGGTTCTGCGAGGCGTGCGTCGAGCGGCTCTACCCCGAGGTCGCGATCGCCCGCGGCCGGCCGCCTGGCGGGACCTGACGGGCGATGATCGTCGCGCTGCTGCTCGCGGCCGCCCTCGGCGGGAAGGGGACCGCCGCGCCCGCGGCGTTCCACCTCGGCGACGTGCCCGTCGGCGCGCGGCTCGAGGTCGTGGCCGAGCCCGCGGCTCCGAGCCCGCCCTTCACCTGGCGCTCCGACGGGGCCGCGCTCGTCGGCATCGCCGAGGACGCGCGCATGCAGGCGACGCTCCGCATCGCGCCCGCCGGCCCGGGCGCGTTCGAGCTCCGGTTCTCGGTGGCGTGGCGCGTCGCCGCGGAGATCGAGCGCGAGGCGGTGCGGCTCGTGCTGCCGGGCCGGACGAGCGCGCTCGGCCGCGACCTCGCCTTCGCGCCCGTCGCGGCGCCGCTGCGGGTGGACCGCGGCACGCCGGTGCTCGCGGCCGGCCGCGACGTCGTCGTCGTGGGGGGCGAGGGCTTCGTCGCGGCGCGCTACCTGCCGGTGCGCGACAAGGCGGGCGAGCGCGTCGAGGTGGACCTCCTCCTCGACGACGCGGGCGCCCACCCGTTCTCGGTCTATCCGACCTGCCTGGCGCGCATCCCCGGGCTCGCCGAGGGCGCCCCGGTCGCCTTCGGCCCGCTCGAGCGCAAGCGCTTCCTCGGGCGCACCCACCGCCGTGCCGGCGAGCGCAACGAGGCGCGCGCGGCGCTGCACCTCCTCGAGCGCGGGACCTCGCCCCTCCCGCTCGTGGTCGAGCGGTGGCCGGCGGGGGCGCGCGCCGCCGTGGTGTTCACGGACCACGCCGATCGGACCGACCCGAAGGCGCTCCACGCGCTCCTCTACGGCACCTCGGCAGCGCCGATGGGCGCCGCCGCGCCCGGCGGCTTCCTCGGCCACGGCGTCCGGATCACGAAGAGCTTCTTCGTGCGGGCGCGGCGCGGCGGGCTCGAGGGCGACGTCGAGACCCGCGCCCTCGCGGAGGCGCTCCGGGCCGCCGGGTCCGAGGTGGCGTCGCACTCGATCAGCGGCGGCCCCGACGATCGCGAGGCGGTGCGCGCCGGCCTCCACGTGCTGCAGTCGTTCGGGGTCGTCACCTGGATCGACCACGAGCCCTACACGAACTGCGAGGCGGTCTCGAGCGAGGGCTGGCGCGCCGAGGGGCGCTACGGGATCCGCGACCTGCTCGCGCTCGCGGGGATCCGCTGGGTGTGGGAGGCGGGCGACCTGGGCGGCTTCCGGGCGGCGGAGCTGGTGGACCTCTTCTCCGCGAAGCGCGCCGGCGAGCCCGACCCGCCGTGCTATCCGCTCCCCATCGACCCGCGCCTGTGGGTCTTCGACTCGACGATGTTCTACGCGCCGCCCGCCGAGATGGCGGCCGCGCTCGCGGACGCCGCGCTCGACAAGCTCGAGGCGCGCCGCGGCCTCTTTGTCGGGCACACCTACCTCTCGGCCTCCGCGCGCACGACCACCCGGCCCGAGCAGCTGGCGCGCCTCGTCGTGCGGGAGGGCCCCGGCGGCGTGTTCGTCCTCGACCCGGCGTTCGACGCGGCGCTCGGACGCATCGGGCGGCACGTGCGCGAGGGTCGCCTCGCGAGCCTCGGATGGGCGGAGGCGGGCGACCGGCTCCGCGCCCTGTCGGAGGTGCGCGTGTCGTATCTCCCCGACGGCGGCGCGCGCGTCGAGAACCACGGGGCGATGCCGCTCCTCGGG
>DASWDS010000048.1:0-3776 GCA_036395165.1 Anaeromyxobacteraceae bacterium
CGGAAGACCACGATGTCGTCCACTCGGTTCAGGAACTCCGGTCGGAACTCGGCGCGGAGGTGCTCGAGCGCGGCCTCCCGGATCTCCTGCACCTGCGCGCCCGGCCGCCCGGCCAGGCGCTGGATCTGTTCCGACGCCACGTTCGACGTCATGATGATGACCGCGTTGCGGAAGTCGACCGTCCGCCCCTGTCCGTCGGTGAGCCGCCCGTCGTCGAGGATCTGGAGGAGCACGTTGAACACGTCGTGGTGCGCCTTCTCGATCTCGTCGAATAGGATCACCGAGTACGCCCGCCGCCGCACCGCCTCGGTGAGCTGGCCCCCCTCCTCGTAGCCGACGTAGCCGGGGGGCGCGCCGATGAGGCGCGAGACGGCGTGCTTCTCCATGTACTCGCTCATGTCGAGGCGGACCATCGCGGCCTCGTCGTCGAAGAGGAACTCGGCGAGCGCGCGCGCGGTCTCCGTCTTCCCCACGCCGGTGGGGCCGAGGAAGATGAAGCTGCCGATGGGCCGATGCGGGTCCTGCAGCCCGGAGCGGGCGCGGCGCACCGCCGCCGACACGGCCCGGATGGCCTCCTCCTGGCCGACCACCCGGCGAGCGAGGCGCTCCTCCATCTCGAGCAGCTTCTCCACCTCGCCCTCGATGAGCTTCGTGACCGGGATCCCCGTCCAGTTCGAGACGACCTCGGCGATCTCCTCCGGCGTCACCTCCTCCTTCAGCATGGCGCCGCCCTTCTGCAGCTCGGCGAGCTTCGCCTGCTGCTCCTCGACCCGGCGCGACAGCTCGGGCAGCCGCCCGAACTTGATCTCCGCGGCTCGGTTGAAGTCGGCGGCACGCTCGGCCGCGGCCTGGTCGCTCTTCAGCTTGTCGATCTCCGCCTTGGCGGCGGCGACCTCCTGGATCGCCTTCTTCTCGTTCTCCCAGCGCGCCTTGAGCCCCGCGAACTGCTCGTTCAGCGCCGCGAGCTCCTTCTCGACCTGCCCGAGCCAGGCCCGCGAGGCCTCGTCCTTCTCCTTCATGAGGCCCTGCTTCTCGATCTCGAGCTGCCCGATGCGCCGGCGCACCTCGTCCACCTCGGTGGGCATCGAGTCGATCTCGATGCGGAGCCGGCTCGCCGCCTCGTCCACGAGGTCGATCGCCTTGTCGGGCAGGAACCGATCGGCGATGTAGCGGTGGCTGAGGCGCGCCGCCTCGACGAGCGCCGCGTCCTGGATCCGCACCTTGTGGTGGACCTCGTAGCGGTCCTTGAGGCCGCGCAGGATCGAGATCGTGTCCTGCACGGAGGGCTCGCCCACGAACACGGGCTGGAACCGGCGCTCCAGCGCGGGATCCTTCTCGACGTGCTTGCGGTACTCGTTGACGGTGGTCGCGCCGATGGCGTGCAGCTCGCCTCGCGCCAGCGCCGGCTTCAGCATGTTGCCGGCGTCCATGGCGCCCTCGGCCGCGCCCGCGCCCACGATGGTGTGCATCTCGTCGATGAAGAGGATGACCTGCCCCTCGCTCGCGGTGACCTCCTTGAGGACGCTCTTCAGGCGCTCCTCGAACTCGCCGCGGTACTTCGTGCCCGCGACCATCGCGGAGAGGTCGAGGCCGAGGATGCGCTTGCCCTTCAGGCCCTCCGGGACGTCGCCGTCCACGATGCGGCGCGCCAGGCCCTCCACGATGGCGGTCTTGCCGACGCCGGGGTCGCCCACCAGCACCGGGTTGTTCTTGGTGCGGCGCGACAGGATCTGGATGACGCGCCGGATCTCGTCGTCGCGCCCGACCACCGGGTCGAGCTTGCCGTCGCGGGCGAGCTGGGTGAGGTCCTTCGCGTACTTCTCGAGCGCGCGGTACTGGCTCTCCGCCTCCGGGCTCGTGACGCGCGCGCCGCCGCGCACCGACCTCACCGCCTCGCGCACGCGGTCGGGGGTCGCGCCGGTGGCGCGCAGCGCCTCGCCGGCGCCACCCTTCTCCTCGCTCGCCGCGAGGAGGAAGTGCTCGGTCGAGACGTATTCGTCCTTGAGCTTCTTCGCGTCATCCTCGGCGCGGTCGACGAGCTTCAGGAGCCGGTTCGCGTAGTACGGCTCCGCCCCGTGCACCTTGGGGATCGCGCGCAGCTCGTCCTCGAGCCGCGCCGCGACGCGCGACGGGTCGGCGCCGATCTTCTCCAGGACCGGCCGCGCGATCCCGTCCTCCTGCTCGAGGAGCGCGAGGACGAGGTGCTCCACGTCGACCGCCTGGTGGTCGCGGCGGCGCGCGAGCGACTGCGCGGCCTGGAGCGCCTCCTGCGCCTTCATGGTCAGCTTCTCGGGTCTCATGCCGCCAACGTAAGGGCCGGCGTCACGTTGGCAAGCGCACAACCCGGCGAGCGCACGCAGGAAAACCCCAGGAAATACCGGCTTGCGACAGGGGGTGGACGCTCGGTCCACCGCCCGTGGTAAGGAAAACGGTCCCCATGGGCCCAGTGACCGACGCAGCGTCGACCGGGGTAGCTCCGGCGCCCTCGCCCGACGAGCGCGCAGGGGTGTGGCTCGTCACGGCCTGGGCGATCGCGGCGCTCCCGCTCTTCGCGCTGCGCGCGCTCCGTGTACAGTACGCCTGGGACGCGGCGACCTACGTACCCATCCACGCGCTCGCCGAGATCGCGATCGCGCTCGTCGGCTTCGCCACCTTCGCGGTCCAGTGGTACGCGGCGAGCGCCCGCGGCGTGCACGAGGCGCGCGGCCGCTTCATCGGCGGCGCATTCCTGGGCGTGGCGGTGGTCGAGACCATCCACCTGCTCGTCTTCCCGGGGATGCCGGGGTTCCTCGGCCACAGCACCGTCGAGCGGGGCATCACCTACTGGCTCGTGGCGCGCGCGTGGACGGTCATCACCCTCCTCGCCGCGGCGTTCATCCCCCCCGGCAGCGACCACCCGCTCCTGCGCCGCGGGCCGCTCCTCGTCTGGAACCTCGCCATCGCGGCGGCGGTCGTCGCGATCGAGAGCTCGCTCCCCGGCTCGACGGGCGTCTTCTTCGAGCCCGGGAGCGGCCTCACCGCGACCAAGGTGACGATCGAGCTCGGCATCGCGCTCGTCGCCCTCGGCGGCGCCGCCCTCCACTGGAGCCGCTTCCGCGCCAGCGGCGACCGCACGTTGCTGCGCATCGCCGCCGCGCTCGGCGTGGTGGTGCTCTCCGAGCTCTGCTTCACGATGTACGCGAGCGCGTACGACCTCCACAACCTGCTCGGCCACGCCTACGCGCTCGTCGCGTCCACGCTCATGTTCGACGCGCTGTTCGTGGCGGCGCTCCTCGATCCCTACCGCCGCCTCGACGCGGCGACGCGCGAGCTCGCGAGCTCGAACGCGCGCCTCGACGCGCTGCGCGCCCACGTCGCGGGCGAGCTCGAGACGACGATCGCCCGCCTCGAGGAGTCGTCGGCGCGCGAGCAGCTCGCGCGCGCCGAGCTCGAGGCCGCCATCGCGGCCGTCCCCGACGGGATCGTGGTGTACGGGGCCAGCGGCGAGATCGTGCGCATGAACGCGGCGGCCGAGCGCCTGCTGCGCCGCGGTCCCGAGAAGAGCGAGGAGACCCTCCTCCAGCGCTGGGCCCGCCTCAAGATCCAGACCACGGACGGGAAGCCCTTCTCGATCGAGGAGAACCCGGTGGTGCGGGCGCTCCGGGGCGAGTCGGTGCCGGGCGTGCCCGCCTCGCTCGAGGCGGCGGACGGCCGGCGGCTCTGGGTCTCCATCAGCGCCGCGCCGACGCGCGCGGAGGACGGACGGCTGGACGGCGCCGTCGCCGCCTTCGCCGACA
>DASWDS010000049.1:0-8081 GCA_036395165.1 Anaeromyxobacteraceae bacterium
CGGGAGCGGCCCCGCGCCGGTGGCGTTCGCCGCGCTCCACGCGGGCGCGTCGGACGCGACGGCCGCCGATCGCTCCGCGCGCGCCCTCGCCGCCGCGCGCGCGCTCGCGGCCGAGGCGGGCGAGCCGCTCGCGACGAAGCCCTGGGATCCCACCCGCCCCGGCGCGCTCGCGCAGCTCGCGGCGGGGCGCACCTTCGACACGGTCGCGCTCGGCCACGTCGTGAACGAGCTCTTCGCGGGCGAGGCCGCGGCGGAGAAGCGGGCGGCGCTCCTCGAGGAGGCGGCGCGCCTGCTCCGCCCCGGGGGATCGCTCGTCGTCATCGAGCCCGCGCTGCGCGACACCTCCCGCCAGCTCCTCGCCGTGCGCGACCTCCTCGTCGCGCGTGGCCTCTCGGTCCGCGCGCCGTGCCTGTTCCAGGGCGCCTGTCCGGCGCTCGCGCGCGAGACGGACTGGTGCCACGCGGAGCGGCCCATCGAGCCGCCGCCGCTCGTGGCCGAGATCGCGCGCGCCGCCGGCCTCCGCAAGGAGGCGGTGAAGATGAGCTACCTCGTCCTCGCGCCGCCGGGCGAGGGCTGGGCGGCGCCGCCGCCGGGGCGCGTCTTCCGGATCGTGTCGGAGCCGCTGCCGTCGAAGGGCCGCCTCCGCTACATGGCGTGCGGCCCGGAGGGGCGGCTCGGGCTCTCGCTGCAGGAGAAGCACGTCAACGACCGGAACCGCCGCTTCGAGAAGCTCCTGCGCGGCGACGTGGTGGCGCTCACCGAAGTAGAGCCGCGCGGCGACGGGCTCCGGCTCTCCGAGGCGTCGGAGGTGAGGGTGATCGCGCGGGCGGGGGAGGCGGTCTCGGGACCGCCGACCCTCTCCCCGGCCCTCCCCCTTCCAGGGGGAGGGGCACGGCAACCCTGATTCACCTGGCCCGCACGAGCAGCGCCACGTGGCCCGCCACCAGGGCGAGGAGCGCGAGGACGCGGACGAGGTCGCCCGCAGCGGGCCGCTGGCGCGCCCGCAGGGCGGGGATCGTGACGCCCGCCACGTACCCGAGCGCGAGCGCGAACCCGCCGAGCAGCACGTAGGCGAGCACCGCCGCGACGCTGGCCCAGGGCAGCATGGCCGCGAGCTGCGCGCGGGCGAGCGACGCGCCGTCGGCGAGCGCGAAGGCGAGGAGCGCGCTCCAGAAGATGGCGGTCCCGTGCTGGGGGGCGCGCCCGGTCACGTCAGGCCACCGGCGACCTGCCGCGAGCTCTTGAACAGCTCGCTCATGACCTCCTCCAGCGGCGGGTCCTCGACCGTGAGGTCGGCGACCGGCAGGGCGGCGAGGATGCGCCCCACCGCGCCCGAGACGTCGCCGGCGGAGACCTGGATGACCGCCTGCACGCCGCTCGCCGAGATCACCGTCCCGAAGCGCGACAGCTCCGGCTCCGGCACCGCCCGGTCGAGCTTCACGATGACGCGCTTGTCGGGCCGGACCGAGCTCGCGAGCTGCCGGAGGTCACCGTCGTAGATGAGCCGGCCGCGGTCGATGACGACGACCCGCGGGCAGAGCGCCACCACGTCGTCCATGTAGTGGCTGGTGAGGAGCACGCTCGCGCCGAAGCGCTCGTTGTAAGCGCGCACGAACCCGCGCACCGTGGCCTGCATCGAGACGTCGAGGCCGATGGTGGGCTCGTCCAGGAAGAGCACCCTGGGCCGGTGCAGCAGCGCGGCCGCGAGCTCGCACTTCATCCGCTCGCCGAGCGAGAGCTGCCGGGTGGGCTTGCCGACGAGGTCCTCGAGCTCGAGCAGGCGCGTCAGCTCGCGCAGGGTCTCCTCGAACTGCGCCGGCGGGATGTCGTAGATCGCGCGGTTGAGCGCGAAGGTCTCCGAGGGCGGCAGGTCCCACAGGAGCTGCTGCTTCTGGCCCATGACGAGCGTGATCTTCTTGAGGAAGGCGGGCTCGCGGCGGCGCGGCACGTGCCCCGCGACGCGCACCTCGCCCGACGTGGGGTGGAGCAGCCCCGAGAGCATCTTGAGCGTCGTCGTCTTGCCGGCGCCGTTCGGGCCGAGGAAGCCCACCCGTTCGCCCGGCGCGACGCTGAAGTCGAGGCCGTCCACGGCCCTCACCGTCTCGTAGGAGCGGTGCACGAGCGAGCGCAGCGCGGCGCCGAGGCCGGGCGGGCGCTTGTGGACACGGTAGTGCTTGGTGAGCCCGCGGACGTCGATCACGCGGAGCGACACTAAGCCGGCGCACGAGGGCGGGCAACCGAGAACGCGGCGACGCGGCAGCCGTGCGGGCCGCGGGTTAGGATCGGCGGATGCCGACGAAGAAGCGACCCGTCACCAAGAGTGGACGCCCGCGCAAGCGCAAGGGCGTCGAGCTCGAGCCGACCCAGCTCGGGCCGCAGGAGCTCCGCCTCACCGATCCCCCGCCCGAGGTGGCCGAGCTGGCGCGGCACGTCGAGGAGGACGGCGGCGCGGTGCTCGCCGCCTACCGCGAGCCGCTGGGCGGGCACGCGCTCCTCTTCGCGGCGCTCCCCATCGAGAAGGTGGAGCGCACGACCTTCCAGCGCGACGTCTCCGACGCGCACGTGAGGAAGCTCACGCTCGCCATGGACAGGACGCGCCGCTACCTCGACCCCATCATCGCCGTGCGCGAGGACGGCAAGTACCTCTCGCCCAACGGCGGCCACCGGCTCACGGCGCTCCAGGAGCTGGGCGCGAGGACGGTGCTCGCGCTCGTCGTCCCCGAGAAGCGCGTCGCCTACCAGATCCTCGCCCTCAACATCGAGAAGGCGCACAACCTGCGAGAGAAGTCGCTCGAGGTGGTGCGCATGTACCGCGACCTGGCGCGGCTCGAGGACGCGAAGGAGTCGGACCTCGCGCTCGAGCTCGAGGAGCCGGCGCTCGCGACGCTCGGCTTCGCCTACGAGAAGCGCGGGCGCCTCTCGGGCGGCGCCTACCAGTCGATCCTCAAGAAGGTGGACGCGTTCCTGGAGGAGAAGCTCTCGCGCGCCATGGAGGAGCGCGAGCGGCGCGCCGGCGTGCTCCTCGCCTTCGACGACGCGGTCTCCGACGCGGTCGCGAAGCTCAAGGAGCGGGGCTTCGACTCGCCCTACCTCAAGGCGTTCGTGGTCGCCCGGGTGAACCCGCTCCGCTTCATGAAGGGCGCGGCGCCGCCCTTCGACGAGCTCTTCGCGCAGATGACGAAGCGGGCGCGCGGGATGGACCCGGGCAAGGTGAACAGCGCCGACGTCGCGCGGAGCGGAGGAGCGGCGGCCGAGGCGGAGGGCTGACCGGTCCGGCGACGCGCGGCCGGTGGCTCACGGCCGCTTCGCGGGCTTCGCCTCGTGGCGCGACAGGACGAGCCGCTTCTCCAGCTCGTGCCCCACGACCGCGAGCGCGTCCTCGCCCATGGCCGCCTCGCACCCGGGGAAGAGCTCGCGCTCCTCCCACCGGATGTGCCGCTCGAGCAGCTCCGCGAAGGCCGTGAGCGCCTGGCGCATCTCCGCGGGCCGCGCCTGGCGCGCTGCGACGAGCAGCCGCACCATCTCGGCGTGCTCCATGCGGAGGCGCTTCATGTCGGCCTCGGAGAGGTGCGATCCGAGCAGCTCCTCCTCCGCGCGCGTGTGCGTGAGGAAGACCGTCTCCTCGAAACGGCGCGCGAGCGCCAGCAATCCGGGCAGGTCCTTCGGCGCGCCAGCGCTGTCGCCGTGCCCGGCGAGCCCCTTCTTCAGCTGGAACGCGACGAGGAGCGCGTGGTGATGCTCGCTCGAGAGCGGCTTCAGCTGGCGGCTACGCTTCAGGCCCATGCCCGGCCATGGTCCCCCAACCGAACGCCCCGCGCAAGCCGCGGCGCGGAGACCCCACGGCGAGGTTGACGCTGTGCGTCGGAGCCTTTAGATCTTTGGCACCTTCGCTTTGATTCGCGAATCAACTGGAGCCCTCCCATGGCGACGAACGGAACCTCGAGGCCCGGCCGGCGCGCGGCCATCGTGGCAGGCCTGCGCACACCTTTCGTGAAGGCCGGCGGGGACTTCAGGGATCTCTCGGCGGTCGAGCTCGGCGCGACGCTGGTGAACGAGCTCGTGGCGCGGTCGGGCATCCCCCCGGCCGACTACGACGCGGTGGTCTTCGGGCAGGTGATCCCGTCTCCGCTCGTCTCGCTCATCGCGCGCGAGATCGTGCTCCGCACGCAGCTCCCGAAGAGCGTCGAGGCGCACACCGTCTCGCGCGCCTGCGCCACCTCGATCCAGGCGGCGACGGACGCGGCCGACCAGATCGCGCTCGGGCACGCCGACGTCGTGCTGGCGGGGGGCGCCGAGTCGCTCTCCGACGCGCCCATCTTCGCCTCGGGCCCGCTCGCGCGCGCCATCGTGAACGCCTCGCGCGCGAAGAACGTCGTGGACAAGGCCAGGGCCTTCGGCGGCCTCTCCGCCCGCGATCTCACGCCGGTGCCGCCGGCGCTCAAGGAGCCGACCACCGGGCTCACCATGGGCGAGAGCGCCGAGAAGATGGCGCAGGTGAACGGCATCGGCCGCGCCGCGCAGGACGAGCTCGCCTACCAGAGCCACCGCCGCGCCGCCGAGGCGTGGCGGAGCGGCAAGTTCGACGGCGAGGTGATGCACGTGCCGGTGCCGCCGCGCTACGACCGCGTCTCGGCCCGGGACAACATCGTCCGCGAGGACACGAGCCCCGACGCGCTGGGACAGCTCAAGCCCGTCTTCGACCGCCGGTACGGGACCATCACCGCGGGCAACTCCTCGCCGCTCACGGACGGCGCCGGCGCCATCGTCCTCACCTCCGAGGAGAAGGCGAGGGCGCTCGGGCTCGCGCCGCTCGGCTACGTCCGGGCCTACGCGTACGCCGCGCTCGACCCGGCCGACCAGCTCCTGCAGGGCCCCGCCTACGCCGCGCCGGTCGCGCTCGACCGCGCAGGGCTCTCGCTGCAGCAGATGGACCTCGTGGACATGCACGAGGCGTTCGCGGCGCAGGTGCTCTCGAACCTCCAGGCGTTCGCCTCGCGGAAGTTCGCCCAGGAGAAGCTCGGGCGGAGCGAGCCGCTGGGCGAGGTCGACCCGGCGCGGCTCAACGTGAACGGCGGGTCGATCGCGCTCGGGCATCCGTTCGCGGCGACCGGCGCCCGCATGATCCTGCAGACGCTGCGCGAGCTCGCCCGGCGCAAGGGCGCCCACGCGCTCCTCACGGTGTGCGCCGCCGGCGGTATCGGCGCGGCGCTCGTCCTCGACGGTCCCGACGCCGCCGCCTGACCCGAACCCCCATTGACGGAGATGGCCATGATGCCCGCCGAGAAGATCGTCCGGAGCTTCCGCGTCGAGGTCGAGGACGGCGTCGCCGCCTGCCTCCTCGACGTCCCGGGTGAGCCGGTCAACACGCTCTCGTCCGAGGTGGCCGAGGAGCTCGCGGAGCTGCTCAGGGCGCTCGCGAAGGACGCGGCCGTCAAGGCGGTCGTGATCGCGAGCGGCAAGCCGGGAGGGTTCATCGCCGGCGCCAAGATCGAGATGATCCAGGCCGTGAGGAGCGCGGCCGAGGCCGAGGCGCTCTCGCGCGCCGGCCAGCGCCGCATGAACGACCTCGAGCGCTTCCCGAAGCCGGTGGTCGCGGCCATCCACGGCGCCTGCCTGGGCGGCGGCCTCGAGCTGGCGCTCGCCTGCCACTGGCGCATCGCCACGGACGATCGCAAGACGCAGCTCGGCCAGCCCGAGGTGCAGCTCGGGATCATCCCTGGCGCGGGCGGGACGCAGCGCCTCCCCCGGCTCGTCGGGATCGCTGCGGCGCTCGAGCTCATCCTGTCGGGCAAGAGCGTGAAGCCGAGGAAGGCGGCGAAGCTCGGCCTCGTGGACGAGGTGGTCCCCGCGCCGATCCTGCTCGAGGTGGCGAGGCGGCGCGCGCGCGAGCTCGCGAGCGGCGCGGTCCGCCGCGAGGCGCCGGCGGGGATGAAGAAGCTGCGCAAGGACGGGCTCGGCGCGATCCAGAAGATGGCGCTCGAGGAGAACGCGCTCGGGCGCGAGCTCCTCTTCCGCGAGGCGCGGCGGACCCTGCTCAGGAAGAGCGGCGGCCACTACCCGGCGCCCGAGAAGGCGCTCGAGGCGGTGAAGCACGGCTACGAGAAGGGGTTCGAGCGCGGGCTCGAGCGCGAGGCGCGGCTCTTCGGCGAGCTCGCCGTCTCGGACGTCTCGAAGCGCCTCATCGACATCTTCTTCGCCACGACCGCGCTCAAGAAGGACAGCGGCGTGGACGACGCCTCGGTGAAGCCGCGCGACGTGCGGAGCGTGGGGGTGCTGGGCGGCGGCCTCATGGGGTCGGGGATCGCCTTCGTCACGGCCGGCGCCGGGCTGCCGGTGCGCGTGCGCGAGAAGGACGACGCCGCGGCGGCGAAGGCGCTCGGCAACGTTCGCGCGCTCCTCGACGAGCGCGTGAAGCGCCGCTCCATCGACCGGCTCGAGCGCCAGGCCACGATGCGGCTCCTCACCTCCACCACCGACTGGTCCGGCTTCGAGCGCGTCGACCTCGTCATCGAGGCCGTCTTCGAGGACCTCGGGCTGAAGCGGGAGATGGTGCGCGCCTTCGAGAAGGTGAACGCGAAGGGGATCTTCGCCTCGAACACGTCGTCCATCCCCATCGGGAAGATCGCCGAGGCCTCCTCGCGGCCCGAGCTCGTCCTCGGCATGCACTACTTCTCGCCGGTGCAGAAGATGCCGCTCCTCGAGGTGATCGTGACCCCGCGCACGGCGCCCGACGCGACCGCGACGGCCGTCGCCATCGGGAAGAAGCAAGGGAAGACCGTCATCGTCGTGAACGACGGCCCGGGCTTCTACACGAGCCGCGTCCTCGCGCCGTACATGAACGAGGCCGCCGAGATCCTGCTGGAGGGCGCGCCCATCGAGGACATCGACGCGGCGCTCACGCGCTTCGGCATGCCGGTCGGCCCCATCACGCTCCTCGACGAGGTGGGGATCGACGTCGGCGCCAAGGTCGGCAAGATCCTCCACGAGGCCTTCGGCGACCGCATGGTGCCGCCGAAGGCGCTCGAGAGCGTGATCGCGGACGGGCGGCTCGGGCGGAAGTCGAAGAAGGGCTTCTACACGTACGGCGGCAAGAAGAAGGAGGTGGACGAGACCGTCTACGACCTCCTGCCCGGCGGCAAGCGGCGGAAGACGCTGAGCCGCGACGAGATCGCCGAGCGCGTCGTGCTCCAGCTGGTGAACGAGGCGGTCCGCTGCCTGGGCGAGGGGATCCTCCGCAGCGCGCGCGACGGCGACGTCGGCGCGATCTTCGGGCTCGGCTTCCCGCCGTTCCTCGGCGGACCCTTCCGCTACGCGGACGCCATCGGCCCGAAGGCGCTCCTCGATCGCGTCGAGCGGTGGCACGACAAGCTCGGCGATCGGTTCGAGCCGGCGCCGCTCCTCGTCGAGCACGCCCGCGCCGGCAGGACCTTCTACCCGTAGTCCGGGGGTCGAGGCTGGGCGAAAACGCTCTCCTCGGGGTGAAAACCCCCACGTATGTCATGCCGTCGACGGGTGTGGCGAATCGCAACATGCGACTGTCCGTGAAGCGTGGGGCAAGTTCCCGCCCTTGACTCGCGGTGTTGCGGACGCATGTGACATGAACGCGCACCCAGGGCGCAGTCCCGTCCGCGAGCCCCGGTGGCTGGCGCGCGAGTCGCAAGAGGAAACCCTGCTCGCGCCGCCGTGGTCTCCGCTCTGAGGGGGGCAGGATGATCGCCGACGCGGTGCGAGCAGGCAGAGGGGGTGGGGGGTAGAAGGGCTCGCCGGCCACGCCGGCGAGCCCTTTTTTTTGCGCGCGCCGCGGTTTTTGCGCGCCGGCCGTTCTCCGAGCGAAGAGAGGGGCCGTTGCATTTTTCAACGGATGGGGGTAGTGCCCCACCGCCGACTACCCCGGGTGCGTATACACCCCCACCCCCTGGAGCGCGGACGCCTCGCCGACGCGTCAATGATGCAGCCTGTCAGAAAAGCCCCTGGCCGTACTGGGCGTGAGTGGATGGAGGTGCGTTTTGACCCTCCCACTACGGATATCTCCGTGGGGAGACGGGAAATTGCGACCCGCCCCGTCTGAAGACCGGCGACCG
>DASWDS010000050.1:0-2619 GCA_036395165.1 Anaeromyxobacteraceae bacterium
CCAGGCGTGGGCGAGCCGCACGTCGGAGCGCGCCGCGCGCTCCGCGGCGAGCGCCGCGTCCGCCCTGGCGCGCGCGGCCGCGGCGCGCGCCGTGCCGCGCGCCGACTCGTTGATCTTCTCGGCGATGGCGACGCGGTTCTGGCCGAAGACGTCGTCGTCGATGAGCACCGTCACGGGCGCCGCGCCGTAGGAGAGGAAGACGCCCGCCTCGAGCCCTTCGCCGCGGGCGCGCGACAGCGCCCGCTCGCGCTCGTCGCGCAGCCGCGCCTCCTCCTCCTGCAGGCGGGCCAGCTGGGGACGCGGCCCGCCCGCCGCGCGGGCGGCCGCGAGCGCCTGCGCGCCGCGCGAGAGCTCCCCTTCGAAGCGCGCGCGGATGGCGGCGAGCTGCCTCGCCAGCGCCTCGCTCGACACCTCGCGCGCGAGCCGCGCCTCGTACGCCAAGAGGAGGCGCCGGATCTCGGCGGCGAGCGCGACGAGCGCCTCGATGTCGCCCGAGAACGAGATCGCGTCGCCGAGCAGGTTGTTGACGGCGATCCCGCCGCGGTCCGCGAGGTGCGGCATGCCGGCGAAGAAGCCCTTCGCCGCGACGAGGATGGGCCGGTAGAACTCGGTGCGGAGGAACTCCGCCATCGCCGCCGGCCCGAGGAGGCCCGTCCGGCGGGTGAAGTCCTTCACGTCGGCGAACAGGTGCGCGAGCGGGCGCTGCACGGCGGTCCTGAGGATCGCGCCGCCGCGTGCCGTGATGCGGTACAGCCGGCCCGCCTCCCACTCCGCCTCCGCGCCGCCCTCAGCCTCGGCCCCGGTGCGGGCCACCAGCGCGCGGCGCCCGGGGCCGATGAGCCGCTCCAGCGCCGCGTCGCAGGCGACCGCGCTCGCCGCGAGCGCGTACTCCCCGCGGGCGGCCTCGCGCGAGAGGCCGACACAGGCGGCCGGCTCGCGCGCGCGCCAGCCGCGCAGCGCCCCGCGCGCCTGCTCCATGGAGGGGCCCGCCTCTCCGCCGAGCGCGGCGCCGGCGTCGAGCCGGGCCGCGAGCTCCTTCCTCGCGCGATCGTCGGCGCAGGCGGAGGCGAGCGCGCCGGGCGCGGAGTAGAGGTCGCGCAGGTCCGTGACGGCGTCTCCGCGGCCACCCGCCTCCGCCGCCGCGATGGCCGCGAGCAGCATCTGGCGGAGCCGCGCCACCGCCACCGCGCCCTCGGCGCGGCGCGACAGCTCCTCGTCGGCCGCGAGCGCCTGCGCTATGTCGCCCACCGCGGCGTCCGGGTCGCCGCCCTGCGCCAGCCGCGCCACGATCTCGTCGCCGCGCGGCACGGCCGCGGCGAGCTCGCACCCGTACAGCGTCGCGCCACCGAGCGACGTGCTGCGGCCCCCGAGGAGCGGCCTCGGTGAGAGGGCCGCCTCGAGCTTCGCGAGGAGCGGGTCTCCCGGCGCGCGCCCCGCCGCCCGCCACGCGCGGGCAAGCCCGGTGCGGGCCGCGATCCAGAGGCCGGTGAAGGTGCCGGCGCGCAGGTACCTGTCCACCGGCGGCGCGGGCATCACGGCGCGGACGCGCTCCTCGGTCGCGAGCAGCTCGTCGAAGAGCGCCAGCGCCACGATGAGCGGCGTCTCCTCCTCGCCCCGCGACGCCTCCATCTCCGCGAACGCCTGCCGCAGCGACTCGATGAAGAGCGCCGTCAGCGAGCGCCCGCGCCCCCCCGGGCCCATCCAGGCGCACAGGATCCCGCCGGAGAGCGCGGGGTGCGCCGCCGCGCCGAGCTGCGCGGCCGCCCGGAGGTCGGCGCCGCCGCCGGAGGGGCCCAGCGTGGCGGCCGGGGTGGGGAGGCTCGCGTAGCCGTCCGCGAGGAAGACGCGGTCGAGGTCGTCCGCCGGCACGAAGTGGCGGTGGTGCGTGGCGAGGAGCATCGCCAGCTCGGCCGCGGCGGCCCGGACGATCGCGACGGCATCCGGCGCCACCTGCACCGGGATGCGCAGGTCGCTGAGCGACGTCCCGAGCGAGAAGCGCAGCCGCGCCGGGTCGAAGCGGACGAGCTCGCCGCGCGCGGCGCGGGCGGCGGCCATGATCTCGATGCGCCGGGCGGCGACGGGCGAGGGCACGGGCGCCGCTACTTCCGCTCGCCGAGCGTGACCTGGGCGCGCAGCGACTCGCCGCCGCGCGTCCAGACCACCTCGACCACGTCGCCCGCGCGGTGGGCGCGGAGGGCGTAGGTGAGGTCCTGCAGGTTCGCGATGCGCGTCTCGCCCACCCGGACGATGACGTCGCCGCCCTTCATGCCCGCCTGGTCGGCCGGGCTCCCGCCGCGCACCGCGGAGACGAGGACGCCGGGCTCCTTGCGCTCCTCGAAGTCGGGGATGGAGCCGAGGTAGGCGCCGTACCCCGCCGCGCGCTCGCCGGGGGCGCGGTTCGCGCCCGGCGGCGGCGGCGTGCGCACCACCACGTAGCGCTCGGGCGCGCCGGCGGCGGCGGTCGCGGTCCGGTAGGCGAGCCGCGCCACCGCGGCGAGCCCGTCGGCGTCGATCTTGTCGGCGGTGTCGCTCGGGCGGTGGTAGTCGGTGTGCGCGCCGGTGAAGAAGAACACCACCGGGACGCCCTTCGCGTAGAAGCTCGTGTGGTCGGAGGGGCCG
>DASWDS010000051.1:0-5008 GCA_036395165.1 Anaeromyxobacteraceae bacterium
CGGGGCGAGAGCGCCATCGCGGCGGCCCGCGGGAGCATCGGGCGGCTCGCCATCGACGGCGCCGCCCCCGCGCCCCAGGCGGCGCTCGACGCGATCGCTGCGGCGGACCTGATCGTGCTCGGGCCCGGGAGCCTCTACTCCAGCGTCATCGCGACGCTGCTGGTGGAGGGCCTCGCCGGGGCGCTCGCCGCGTCCCGCGCACCACGGGTGCTCGTGATGAACCTCTTTACCCAGCCCGGCGAAACGGACGGCTACGGCGCGGCCGATCACGTGCGCGCCATCGAGCGCCATGTGGGCCCCCTGGTGGACGCCGTGCTCGTCCACGGCCGAGCGCCGCCCCCTCCGGTGGTGGAGAGCTATGCGGCACGCGGCTCGCATCCGGTGCGGGTCGACCGCGAGGCCCTCGAGGCGATGGGGGTGGTGGTCGCCGCGGCGGATCTGCTCGCGACCACCGGCGGGGTGGCGCGCCACGACCCGGCTCGCATGGCCGCGGCGCTCCGGGGGTTGGCGAGATAGGGGCGGGCCGGCGGCCGCCGGCGGGGGCTCGAGGCATGTGCGGCATCGTGGGGTACATCGGCGGTCGCGAGGCGGGGCCGTTCCTGGTCGAGGGGCTGCGGCGGCTGGAGTACCGCGGCTACGACAGCGCCGGCGCGGCGTTCCTGGTGGGGAACCGCGTCGTCATCAACAAGGCGATCGGGCGCGTCTCCGACCTGGCGAGCGCGCTCCTCGGCGCGGGGCTCGGGGCGAACACCGGCATCGGCCACACGCGCTGGGCCACCCATGGCCGGCCGAGCGACCGCAACGCCCATCCGCACCCCGACTGCGACGCGAAGATCGCGGTGGTGCACAACGGGATCATCGAGAACTACCGCGCGCTGAAGAACGAGCTCGTCGCGGCCGGGCACCGGTTCGCCTCCGAGACGGACACCGAGATCCTGGCGCACCTCATCGAGTCGGAGCGCCGCGGCGACGGCCTCGCCGGGGCCGTGCGCCGCGCCCTGGCGCGCGTGGAGGGCACCTTCGCGCTGGCGGTGCTCTCGGCGGACGAGCCGGAGACGCTCGTCGCGGCGCGGCAGGGCTCGCCGCTCATCGTCGGCGAGGGCGACGGCGAGCGGCTCCTCGCGAGCGACATCCCGGCCCTCTTGCCCTTCACGCGCGACCAGATCGTCCTCGACGACGGCGAGGTGGCGGTGCTCTCCCGCGACGGCGTCGAGCTGTCGAGGATGAAGGACGGCGCGCGCACGGCCCGCCGCGCGACGCGCATCGAGTGGGACCTCACGACCGCCGAGAAGGGCGGCCAGCCGCACTTCATGCTGAAGGAGATCCTGGAGCAGCCGCGCGCGCTCCGCGACACGCTCGCCGGCCGCGTCGTGGACGGGCTGCCGCGCCTCGACGAGCTGGCGCTCGTCCCCGAGGCCGTGCGTGGCGTCGAGCACGTCGAGCTGCTCGCGTGCGGGACGAGCTGGCACGCCGGCCTGGTGGGGAAGCGCTACCTCGAGGAGTTCGCCGAGCTCCACGCCTCCGCCGAGATCGGCAGCGAGTACCGCTACCGGCCGCCGCTGCCGGTGAGGCCCATGGACGGGGAGCAGGGCGCGCGCACCCTGGTGGTGGCCATCAGCCAGTCGGGCGAGACCGCCGACACGCTCGCCGCGATGCGGACCGCGGCGGCGACCGGCGCGCGGCCGCTCGCGGTGGTGAACGTGGTCGGCAGCTCCATCGCGCGCGAGGCGCAGGGCGTGCTCCACACGCGGGCCGGCCCGGAGATCTCGGTCGCCTCGACGAAGGCGTTCGCGACGCAGGTGGCGAGCCTGCTGCTCTTCGCCGTGCACCTGGGACGCCTGCGCGGCACGCTCGCCGAGACGCGCGCCCGGGAGATCGTGGCGGCGCTGGCGCGCGTGCCCGACCTGCTGGAGCGCCTGCTGCCGGCGGCGGCGGAGCAGGCGAGGGCGCTCGCCCGCACCCTGGTGGCGCGCCAGGGCGCGCTCTACCTGGGCCGCGGGTACGGCTTCCCGCTCGCGCTCGAGGGCGCGCTCAAGCTGAAGGAGATCACCTACCTGCACGCCGAGGGCTACCCGGCCGGCGAGATGAAGCACGGGCCCATCGCGCTCGTCGGCCCGGAGACGCTGGTGGTCGTGGTCGCCCCGTCCGACCGGCTCCACGCCAAGACGCTCGCCAACGTCGAGGAGGTGAAGGCGCGCGACGGCTTCGTGGTCGCGGTCGGCACCGAGGGCGACCGGGAGCTGGCCGCGCTGGCGGACGCGGCCTTCTGGCTGCCGCCGGCGCCGGAGGCGATCTACCCGCTGCTCGCGGCCGCGCCGCTGCAGCTCCTCGCCTACGAGCTGTCGGTCGCGCTCGGGCGCGACGTGGACCAGCCGCGCAACCTCGCCAAGTCGGTGACGGTGGAGTGATCTCGATGGCGGCGATCCCCCAGGCGCTCTCCTCGATCCCGGCGCGCGGGCCCTACCGGGTGGACGTCGTCGAGGGGGTGGGCGCGTTCGCGGCGCTGCGGCGGGAGTGGGACGGCCTCCTCGCCCGCGGGCCCGTGAACGAGCCGTACCATCGCCATGCCTGGGTCGCCGCCTGGCTCGACGCCTTCGCGCCCGAGGCGCGCCTGCGCGTGCTCGTGGCGCGCGACGGCGCCGGTCGCGCGGCCGGGATGGCGCCGCTCCTCGAGGCGCGCCGAGGCGGCCTGCGCTGCCTGTCGGCGCCGGCCAACGACCACTCGGCCCGCGTCGAGTGGGTGCTCGGCGACGACCAGCGCGGCGCGGTCGAGGCGCTCTGGGCGTTCCTGCGCGACCGGCTGCGCTGGGACGTCCTCGTCCTGCGCGACGTGCCGCGCGACGGGCCGACGTCGCGCCTCGTGGAGGAGCAGGCGCGGCGCGACCGCCACCCAGCCGGCCGCTGGGAGTCGCTGCGGATGCCCTACCTCGCGCTCGGCGCGGAGCCGCGCGAGAAGCGGGTCTCGTCGAAGTTCCTCGCCAACCTGCGGCGCCGGATGCGCCGCCTCGAGGAGCAGGGCGCGGTGTCGTACCGCCGCGTCGGCGGCGGGGGGGAGGAGGGCGGCCTCGAGAGGTTCCTGGACGAGTTCCTCGCCCTCGAGGTCGCGGGGTGGAAGGGCCGGCGCGGCACGGCCATCGCGAAGGACCCGGCGACCGCCGCGTTCTACCGCGGGCTCGCGCACGCCGGCGCGCGCGACGGCTGGCTCGCCCTGCGCGCGCTCGACCTCGACGGGCGCCCCGTCGCCATGCACTTCGGCCTCCTCCATCGCGGCGTGTACGCGCTGCCGAAGCCCGCCTACGACGAGGCGCTCGCGGCCTGCTCGCCGGGGCAGCTCCTGTTCCGCGAGGTGCTCGCCGAGTGCGAGGCGCGCGGCCTCGCCCAGCTCGATTTCCTCGGTCCCGACATGTCCTGGAAGCGGGACTGGGAGCCCGCGTTCCGGGTGCACGACTGGCTCCACGTCTACCGGCCGGGGCTCGCCGGGGCCGCCCTGCACGCCTTCAAGCACCGGCTGAAGCCCTTCGCGAAGGAGGTCCTCTCATGGTGGCGACGCTGACGGAACCAGCTCGCGTCCGCACGGCCTCCGCCGCGCGCGCGCCGGGGCGCCGGTGCCTCCCGGCCCTGCCGACGCTCTCGCCCGCGATGCTCGTGCCGCGGCTGCGGGCGGGCCCGTCGCCGTTCCCGTTCTCGGCGCCCGACCTGCGCCGATACTACTTCGCCCGGAACGCGGTGTGGCTCTGCGCGCGACTGCTCGGCCTCGATGGGAACGAGGTGCTCGTCCCCGCGTACCACCACGGGGTCGAGGTGGAGGCGCTCGAGGCCGCCGGCGCCGTGCCAAGGTTCGTGCGCGTGGACGGGCGGATGCGGCTCGACCTCGCGCACCTCGAGGCGAGCATCGGCCCGCGGACCCGGGCCCTGTACGTCATCCACTACCTCGGCTTCCCCCAGCCGATGCGGGAGATCGCCGCGCTCGCGGCGCGGCACGGGCTGCCGGTCGTGGAGGACTGCGCGCTCGCGCTGCTCTCCTGCGATGGCGAGGTGCCGCTCGGCTCGACGGGCGACGCGGGGATCTTCTGCCTCTACAAGACGCTCCCGGTCCCGAACGGCGGCATCCTGGCCTTGAACCGCGCGCTCGACGCGCCGGGGCCCGCGCGCGCGGCGCCGCTCGGGAGCACCCTCTCGCACGTCGCCGGGAGCCTCCTCGCGCACCTCGCGCTCCGCCACGGGCCGGCAGGCGAGGCGGTGCGCGAGGCGGTCCGGCGCGCCGGGCGCGGGGTGCGCCTCGCGATGGGCGTCCAGGCGCTCTCGACCGGGACCATGCACTTCGATCCCGCGAGCGCTGACGTCGCCATGAGCCGGCTCAGCGCGCTCGTCCTCGAGAACCTCGACTACGAGGCCATCGTGGAGGCGCGCCGGCGCAACTGGTTCCTCCTCTTCTCGCGCCTGCGCGACGTCGCGCCGCCCATCCAGCTCGAGCTGCCCCCCGGGGTGTGCCCGCTCTTCTACCCACTCGCGTGCCAGGACAAGCAGGCGGTGGCGGAGCGGCTCCTCGCCCGCGGCATCGAGACGGTGGACTTCTGGCGCGACGGGCACCCGGCCTGCCCGCGCGACGACTTCCCCGAGGTGGCGGCGCTCCGCAGGCGCGTCCTCGAGCTGCCGCTGCACCAGGACCTGACGCCCGACGACATGGCCTACCTCGCGTCGGCGGTCGAGGAGGCCGTCGCATGAACGCCGCGCGCAATCACCTCTCGCCCGTGCGCGTCGCCGAGAGCGACGACCCGGCGCGCCTGGCGGCGCTCCGGACCGACTGGACCGAGCTGTTCGCGGCGGCGGGCGGCGGGAACCCCTTCCTCTCGTGGGAGTGGCAGTACACGTTCTGGCGCACCTTCGCGCAGCGGCGGGCGCTGTGGATCCTGGAGGCGCGCGATCGCGGGGAGCGGCTCGTCGGGCTGCTCGTGCTCGCCGCGCGCGCTTCCCTCGGCGCGCCGCGGCGCTGGTGTCTGCTCACGAA
>DASWDS010000052.1:0-11435 GCA_036395165.1 Anaeromyxobacteraceae bacterium
CCCGGGCGCAGGCGCGAGAACGGCCCGACGATGGCCGCCGTCCGCACCGCCGCGTCGTCCAGCACGCAGTACGCCTTCACGGTGGCGCCGTCGGCGACGCTCGCGTCAGTCAGGATCGACCCCTGGCCGATGTGGCACCCCTCGCCAACGCGGGTCCGACCGCGCAGCCGCACGCTCGGCTCGAGCACCGTGCCCGGGCCGACCTCGACCCCCTCGTCGCAGTCGAAGCGCTCGGGGTCCTCGATGGTGACGCCGTCGCGCATCAGCGCCTGGGCGAAGCGGCGGGTGAGCGCGCGCGCCGCGAGCGACAGCTCCTCCTGGTCGTTCACGCCGGCCGCCTCGAAGGGCGGCACGCGCACGGCCACCGCGCCGGGACCCTCCGCCGCGAGCGCGACGAGGTCCGTGAGGTAGAACTCGCGCTGCACGTTCTTGGACCCGACCCGGGCGAGCGTCTTCCACAGGAACGCCGCGTCCGCGCAGTAGAGGCCCGCGTTCACCTCGTTGATGAGCTTCTCCTGGTCGGTCGCGTCCTTCTCCTCGATGACGAGGGCGGGGCCGCCGTGCGGCGCGTGGACGACGCGCCCGTAGCCGGCCGGGTTGTCGAGGGTCATCGTCGCGAACGCGAGCGCGGCGCGGCCGCGCTTCTCGACGACCGCGCGCAGGGTCTCGGTGGTGAGGAGCGGCGTGTCGCCGGAGAGGATCAGCACCTGCCCGTCGAACCCGCGCAGCGCGGTGCGCGCGGAGAGCACCGCGTGGGCGGTCCCGAGCTGCTCCTTCTGGAGGGCGAAACGGAGCGGCGCGCCGGGGAGGTGCTTGCGCAGCGCCGCCTCGACGTCGTCCGCCTGGTGGCCGACGACCACGACGATCGGATCAGCGCCCGCGTCCAGCGCCCGCCTCACCGGGTAGTAGGCGAGGGGGCGCCCGCAGACCTCGTGGAGCACCTTCGCGCGGCGGGTCTTCATCCGGGTGCCCTTGCCGGCGGCAAGGACGATGGCGGCGATCGGCGTTCGGCGGCGCGAGGTGGCCATAGGTGCGAGGACGCTAGGCGCGAGGCGCGAAGGGGTCAAGAGGGGCGCATGGACGTCGCGCGAAGTCCGAAGAATTCTGGCGGTTTCGCTCGCCCCATCCGAGGCGACGCGAGCCGTGTCCTGAGCCGCGTTCACGGTGAGAGTACCGGTTATGGAATCGGCATGCCCGCCGCCATGCTGGTCGCGCTCGTCCTCTCGACGCTGGTCGTGTCCGCTCGCGGTGCCGTCGCGACGGCGCACCCGCGCGCGAGTGAGGCGGCCGCGGAGGTGCTGCGCGAGGGCGGCAATGCCGCCGACGCGGCGGTCGCGGCCGCGTTCGCGCTCGGGGTCGTCGAGCCGCAGAGCTCCGGGATCGGCGGCGGCGGCTTCGCGCTCGTCTGGCTCGCCCGCGAGCAGCGGGCGCTCGTCCTCGACTTCCGCGAGGTCGCGCCGGCGGCGTCCACGGCGGACATGTTCTCGCGCCCGGGCGCTCCTCCGAATCCCTCGCTCGATGGTGGTCTGGCGGTCGCCGTGCCGGGCGCGGTGAAGGGGTACGCCGAGCTCGCGCGCCGTTTCGGGACCCGGCCGCTGGCGCGACTCGTCGAGCCGGCGGCGCGCATCGCCGAGCGCGGGTTCCAGGTGGGGAACGTCTACGCGGATCGAGCGCGCGAGCGGCTCGCGTGCCTGCGCGCCGACCCCGCCGCCGCCCGCGAGCTGCTCGTCGCCGGCGGCGACGGCCCGGCTCCGCCCGCGCCGGGCACGCGGCTCGTCCGCACCGACCTGGCGCGGACGCTGCGCCTGCTGGGCAAGGACCCGGAGGCCTTCTACCGCGGCGCGCTCGCGCGCCGGATCGCCGAGGCGGTGCGGGCGCGCGGCGGCGTCCTCACGGCGGACGACCTCGCGCGCTACCGCGTCCGCGAGCGCGCGCCGCTCGAGGGCCGCTATCGCGGGCATCGGATCCTGACCATGCCGCCGCCGTCGGCGGGCGGCGCCTTCCTGCTCGGGCTGCTCGGCGCGCTGGAGCCCGAAGACCCGCGTGCCGGCGGGTACCGCCCCGAGCGTTTCCTGCACGTCATGATCGAGGCGGAGAAGCGGCTCTTCGCGCGGCGCGCGGCGGTGTTCGGCGATCCCGACGTGGTGAAGGGCGTCCGCGAGGCCGCCGAGGAGATGGCCACGCC
The DNA here is from genome assembly GCA_036395165.1 of Anaeromyxobacteraceae bacterium. Classification (GTDB taxonomy): domain Bacteria; phylum Myxococcota; class Myxococcia; order Myxococcales; family Anaeromyxobacteraceae; genus Anaeromyxobacter_A. The sequence continues at coordinate 2,186 of DASWDS010000052.1, forward strand.
GGGCTACGCGAAGAAGCTGCGGGCCGGGATCGGCGAGCGCGCGACCCCGTTCGCGGCGGTACGCGCGGCGGCGGAGGCGGGAGAGACGAGCCACCTCTCCGTCGTGGACGGGCAGGGTAATGCCGTCGCCCTCACCACGACGGTCAACTACTACTTCGGCGCGTGCGTGATGGTGCCGGGCACGGGCATCCTGCTCAACGACGAGATGGACGACTTCGACCAGGCGCCCGGCGTCGCGAATGCGTACGGCCTCTCCGGGCGCGGGCCGAACGCGGTCGCGCCAGGGAAGATCCCGCTCTCGTCGATGGCCCCCACCCTCGTCTTCGATCCGGACGGGCGGCTCGCGCTCGCGGTCGGCGCGGCCGGCGGCGCGCGCATCCCGACGGCGGTCGCCCAGGCCATCCTGCACGTCGTCGACGACGGCATGCGGCTCGACGAGGCGCTCGCGGCGCCGCGGCTGCACCAGCAGACCGCCGACGAGGTGCAGGTCGAGCGGAACGGGCTGGAGGCTGCGACCGCGCGTCAGCTCGAGGCGCGCGGCCACGCGCTGTCGTTCGGCGCGAAGGGCTGGCCCAACGCCCAGGCGGCCGGGATCGGGAGGACGGGGCTGCGCGAGGCGGCCTGCGACCCGAGGTACGAGGGGGCACCGGCGGTGCCGTGATCGACCCGGCCGATGAACGTGACCCCGGCCCCCCAGAACCCGACCGCGCTGACCCGACCGAGAGTAATCGTGAGCCGACCCGACCCAGCCGACTGTCTAGTCTAGGAGGACCTCGAGCACGTCCTGCGGAGGCTCGGCGCTGCGGCCCCGGTTGGGAGCATCGGGTGACACTTGTCGGCCGACCCACAGCCCCTTGGTTCAGCTGGAGACAACTCAGACGGCGCATTCGCGTCGCCACGGATCCATCCCACAGCCGTATCCAGAGTCCACATGAACGAGTCCGGACGCAGCGGCGCGCGTCCGGACTCGGTGGCGGACGAGTTACTGGATCGTGCCGTTCGACGCGTTGAGCTTGGTGATGAGTGGCTGCATGTCCGTGGCGGTCACGCCCGACTTGTTCACGGCGGTATCGTCGATGAACGCCGTCATGGCGGAAGCCATCCCCGAGGTGCCCGCGTTGGACTGCATCATGCCGCCGCCCATCATGCCGCCCATACCGCTCATCGAGATGGACGTGCTACCCATCATCCCGTTCATTACGCCGTCCGAGGCGTCGTCCATCATCGCCGTGATCATGCCGGAGGAGTGTGGCATCCCGAGGGTGGCCGCGTACTGCGACATGGCAGCGATCGTCATCCCGTAGTTCTTGGCGTCCTGCGTCGCCGCGGCGCCGGAACCGGGTGAGAGCGGGTCCATGGGCGAGGTGTGGAGCACGTCGCCCACCGAGAAGTAATTCGCCATCGCAGTGTTGGCGGCAGTGATGTTGGCGTCCGTCATCCCGCCGGCCATGTTCTGGGCGCGCGCCTGTGCCATGGAGGTGAGGGGCGTCACCTGGATTCCAGTCGTGGTCGAGCCAGTGGCAACGGAGGGGACGATGCTCGTCATCACGTCGCCGGACTGCATCGTCATGCTCTTACCGGTGGCGTCGTCGGTGTAGGTGCCCCCGCTCACCTGCAGCATGACCGGTCCGGAATGGTTCCCGATCGAAACGGAGAAGTTCCCCTGCGCGTCGGTGGTGGCGGTACCGAGCTGCGCGCCGGCCGCTCCATTGTTGATGGCAAATGCCTTCACGGCGGCGCCGTTCATCTGGCCGTAGACCGCTCTTCCACTCATGCTCCCGTTACCGGCGCCGGTTGGCGTCGCTGCGTTGCTGCCGCCGCAGCCGAAGAGGAGCAGCGTCGATCCGGCGAGGACCAGCGCCTGCAACGGCCCGCTCATCATGGAGGGCTTAGCTGGAACGGCCCCCTTATTGGGTCCCCAAAATGCTGATCTGCTCATTGTTTACCTCTGCAGGATGGCCATGGCCGCGTGCGCTAGAAAGGTTGGAGTGTGCGTTGAACAAGTGATGGCAAGACGTCATTCGTTGCTTGTGACCGAGAAGCCTGCGCGACCAAGTCGCGGGCCCCGATGCCAGCAGCAACCGGCGTGCCTGTCGGCGCCCTCAGCGGTGCCACGGTTTTCGTGGTCTCGAAGTTCGTGTGGCCGTACCTGCTGGTACGAAGCTGTACCGTTCGGTACGTCGGGAGAGGTCCGAAGCCGCGTGCTTCTTCCCTCTCCGCGCTCTGCACGCAAACTCGGCCCGCAACCAGATGGACGATGACGTCGCGCGGACGCTCGCGGGGTCGGCACCAGGCCGCGCAGCATACGGCTCTCGCCCGTGCGGGACGAGTTCCGGCGGTGGCTTGCAGCGTGTTGGAGAGTCTTGTGAGCAGGCGCCCGGCTGGCAGTCCAGGCGGCGTGAGAGTGACGGAAGCCGCTCGTCAGAAAGGCGTGAAACGGACGCGCCCCTGAAGATCTGCCGCCGCTCCTGCGACGGAGCCGACGACCGTCTCGAGCGACGAACCCCGGTAGATGTTCCCGAAGGAGCCGCGCTCGATGTCGGAGACCACGGCAGCGATCCCGCGGCGGATGGAGCGGAAGTTCGTGAGACGCTCCTCCCACAGGAACCAAGTGCTATAGGTGCCGCCGGGATCCTCGCGCCAGCGTTCGAGTAGGCGCCGCGTGCTCTCGTTGCTCATGGACCGGAGAGTGTAACTCCGGCGGACGGGCAAGAACGATGGTCCGGACGATTCGATGAGGGGCCAGCCAGGCCTGGCGGCACGGCAGGCGGCTTCGCTCGACGCCGCCCGCTACTGCTGGAGCAACAGGGACACATTCGTCACGAGGCCTTTCGCCCATCTCCGAACCGCACCTGCGTCGCCGTCGCCTCGGGCGTACCCTCGGCGCCTCTGGCATGCACCACGGCCCTGTCGCCCGGGTGCAGGTCGGTCGCGGTAGCCGGGGCGCTCCCGTTCAGGAACTGCGTGCTCGGGGTCACCTTGAACGCTTTCTCACCCTCAGCGGTCTGGAGGACGATTCGATCCGCCGAAACGCTCTTCAGGGTCCCCTTCGCGTGGATACCCCCGCCGTGCGCCCAGGCGCTGCCCGGTGCTGCCAGAGCGATGACGCACACCATCAAGAATGTCCTCATCGCTCACGCTCTCCATGACCATGGGCATCCGCGGGGGCGCTCTTCTGATGACTTCCGTCGCGCCGCGGCGGCGCGCTGTCCCCTCTCAGGAACGCGTTCTCCTCCTCGAGCTCCCGCCACTCATCCGGGCTTTTCGGATTCAGCCCCTCCATTTCCTGCTTCTCCTCGGACGTGAGATTCGGCAGATGCCGGATGAAGTGGACGAGGTGCCAGCTCGCGCGCTCGCTCCCGGGCTCGCCCCATGCTGGCATCCCGGTCAGGCGCACACCGTTCTCGATGATCCAGAAGAGCTCGCCATCGCTCAGATCCTGAGTGGCCGGAAGGCGCATGTCGGGCGTGCGCGGGGAGAGACTCCGTCCGATGCGCGTACCCCCCGCTCCGTTATTGCCGTGGCACTGCGCGCAATGGTCGGCGAAGTGGGCGCGCCCGTCGCGTAGCGCTTCCGGCGTGGCCCGTTCCGGATTGTTCATCGCCCGCGCCGCGGAAGGGATGGCCCAGTGCCGGACCCGACGGGCGAAGGCGCTCTCGAGCTCGGAAGGCTCCGCTCGCGCGGAGACACCGCTCCGCAGCAGCATAGCGCCCCCAGTCATGCCGACCACCGCCGCCAGGACTGCCACGACGATCGACAACCTACAGATCCACCTCACGCGACCGACCTCCAGACCACCCCCGTGCCCAAGCATACCTGCGCCGGTCGGGTTGCGCGCGGCGACGCGCGTTCATTCGCCCTCCTGAAGAGCGCGGACGGGGCTTCGGACGGCGGCCCGCAGAGCCGATCCGACCCAGAGTAGTCGCGAGCCGATCCGACCCAGAGTAATCGCAGACGAGAGTTTTCGAGTGCATGGGTTCGCACCAACCCGCAGTCACGGGTGAATGACCGGCTAATCGAAGGCGCCACGGCGCGTGGCCTGCTAGCACGACTTGGTCGACGGGACTGCGCGGCGCGTGGCCCTGTCGTCAGTCGAGCGGGCACACGACCACGATCGGTCGTTGCCACGTGCTCGTGGGGCTGCTGTCGGAGTCGGCTGCTATTCCGGAACCGCGCAGCGAACACCGAACGCGATCCGCAGCCAGTACGTGCCGCTCGGGAAGATCACATCCTGAGTGCCCTGCCTCATCGCCTGCCACGCCGCACGGTAGGACGTGAGGAATTCTTTCAGGCGCGACAGGGCCTCGATCCTCTTCCATTTGTCGCGGCTGGCTATCCTGGGGTTCAGCCCCCGAAGCGGCTCGAGCGCCGTCGCCCGTGAAAAGGGCTCTTGAGCAAGGACCCTCGCGGCGCCCAGGAATGTGCTTCCTCTTGACGCGACGGCCGCGCGTTCCTCGTGAACGGTGAGCGCGGCGATGAGTCTATCCCTGAACTGGGCGCTGGATTCGAACCCCGGCGGCACGGTCAGCTCGAGCTCGACAGCCTCGGGCATGGGCCCTTCGGCGCGGAAGAAGCTCTCCGGCCTGGTGAAGCGAATGCGACCGGCGCCGATCTGGTCGGGCTCGGACCAGAGTCCCGGCCACTCGCGGCCCCTCTTCACGAGCCCTGCCGCGACTGGATTCGCCAAGACGTACGCAGCCTTCTCGATGACGTCTTCGGGCGAACTCAGCGAGACCGCGCTGTAGCTCGAAGGTGCCCAGAACGACTCACAACGCCCGAGGGCGGCATTGAGCGCGCGCGCCACGAGCGAGTCCAGGTATTGCTCGAATGCGGGGAGGCGCGCGTTGGTATCCGTGACGACGAGGTGGAAATGGGTCGACATGACGCAGAAGGCGTGAACGGAAACGCTGAATCGGCGCGCCGCGACCGCGAGAAGGTATCCGAAGATGCTGGTTGTCGTCGGCGATGGGCGCAACAGGAACTGGCGCTGGGAGCACCGCCGCGTCACGAGGTAGGTGGTTCCGGGAAGGACTTGGCGCGGCATGGTCATGAGCGCACGCCATGGCAGGCCGTGTGCCATCCGAAGGATCGAGAGGTTTCCGTCAGTTGCATTCGATGCTGGAGCAACGATGGTCCGAAGAGCGGACCGTTGCGTCCGCGAAAACTACTCTGGGTCGGGATGGGAGCGGTGGGCACGCTGGGCGTGCACCCTAGTCACGGCGCGCCGTCGCCCGCGCTCGCCGCGCGTGCGTGTCCCACCTGGAGCGCCGCCACGACGGCGAGGCCTTGGAAGAGCGCGACGCCGCAGAGCACGGCCGAGAACAGGCTGCGGTCCATGAGGCGGCCGAAGAGGATGGGCGCCGTGGAGAGCCCCACGTCGAGGCCGGAGTACACGAACCCGTAGACGCGCCCGAACGAGCGCTGCCCGAAGCGCTCCATGGCGGCCCTGCGCACGAGCAGGTCGCGCGACGGGTTTGCCGTCCCCGTGCAGAACCCGATGAGCGCCATGAACGGGAGGACGGCCGGGCGCGTGAGGGCGCCCGTCGCGAGGGCGAGCGCCATGAGCGCGGCCACGACGAGGAGCGCCGCGACGATCCGCTCGTGCGCCTGGATCCTCGCCGCGAGGAACCCGCCGGCCGCAATCCCGGCGGCGCCTCCGAGCAGGTAGGCGGTGAGCGCGGAGGCCGCGACGGCGAGCGGCAGGCCGTAGATGCTCTTCAGGACGGAGGGGGCGAAGTTCTGGAGCGCGCCGAAGCCCATCGTCGAGGCCAGGAAGAAGAGGAAGCACATCCAGACGGCGCCCACCCCGAGGAACGCGAAGGGTGAGCCGGAGGGCGCGCCGGTCACCGACCCCCGCCCCGCCAGGCCGTCGTCCGCGATGATCCCGCGCAGCAGGACGACGGCCGCGAGGGCGAGCGCCGCGACGGCGCCGGCGGCGAAGGCCGCGGCGCGCCACCCCGCGGCTGCGGCGATCGCGGTCATGAGCACCGGGGCGGCAGCCCAGCCCAGGTTCCCCGAGAGGCCGTGCGCCGAGAAGGCGTGGCCCAGCCTGCGTTGCGAGACGCGGCTGTTCAGCACGGTGAAGTCGACGGGGTGGAAGACGGCGTTCCCGGCGCCGGCCAGGAGCGCCGCCGCGAGCAGCATGGGGTAGCTCCGCGCCACGCCGAGGACGGCCGCGGCGATCCCGAAGAGCGCGAGTCCCGTCCACAGCACGCGCCGCGCTCCGAGGCGATCCACGAGGAAGCCCGCCAGCGCCTGGCCGATGCCGGAGACGACGAAGAAGGCGGTGGTGAGCCACCCGGCGCGGGTGAAGGAGAGGCGGAAATCTGCCATGAGCCACGGGAAGAGCGAGGGCAGGACGAGGTGGAAGAAGTGGGAGGTCGCGTGCGCGAAGCCGATGAGCGACATCACGCGGAGGTCGTGGCTGCGCGTCGTCGGGGCGGCCGCCTCCATGCCGCCGCGAGTCTAGCCGCGCAGGCGGCCACGCGCCGCGCTATCCTTGCGGCGCAGCGTAGCGGGGGTGGACGGATGGACGGCAAGCAGGACCCGGCGCTCCTCGGGACCGAGGCGCTCGCGCGCGTCGAGCGCGTCCTCGCGGACGCGTGCGGGCTCCTGCTCACCCCCGGCCAGCGCCGTGGCCTCGGATACGCGGTCGCGGACGCCGCGCGGGTGGCCGGGACGAGCCCGTCCGCGCTCGTGGAGCGCGTCGCCGCAGGCGACGAGCCGGCGCTCGAGGCGCTCGTCGCGCGCGCCGTCGTCGGCGAGACGTCGTTCCTTCGCCATCCCGCGCAACTCGCGGCGCTGCGCGCGCTCCTGCCCACGCTCGATCGGGGCGAGCCGCTCCACGTCTGGTCCGCGGGGTGCGCGAGCGGCGAGGAGGCCTACAGCCTCGCGCTCACGCTCCTCGCCGCCGGCCGCGACGGCGATCGCATCCTCGCGACGGACGTCTCGGAGGACGCGCTCGCGCGCGCGCGCGACGGCCGCTATGGGCCGTGGTCGCTGCGGCGCGTCTCCCCGGCGCTGCGCGAGCGCTGGTTCCGCGCGAGCGGCGGGGGCGAGCTCGAGGTGGCGCCCGCGCTGCGCGCGTGCGTCGAGCTCCGCCGCCACAACGTGGTGAAGGATTCCCCTCCCGGGAGCTTCGACGTCGTGGTGTGCCGCAACGTCCTCATCTACTTCGGCGCGACCACCGCGGCCGCCGTGCTGCGGCAGCTCCTCGGCGCCGTGCGTCCGGGCGGCCTGCTCGTGCTCGGGCCGGTCGAGCTCCCGCTCGCGGCGTCCCTGCCGGTGGAGTGGGTGGACCGCGAGGGCGCGACCGTGCTGCGGAGGCCCGAGGCGGGCGACGAGCCGCGAGCCGCCGCTCGCGCCGAGCGCCGCGCCGGGAGGCCGTCCGGCGACGAACGGCGTCGCGCCCCCACGGCGGCGCCGCCCCGCCTCGGCCCGCTCTTCCTGGCCGCGCGCCACCTCGCGCGCACCGGCCTCCTGTCGGACGCGGAGCGGCTCGCCCGCGCCGCCGTGGAGGCCGAGGGCGGGCCCGAGCCGTGGCTCCTCCTCGGCCAGCTCGCCGAGGCGCGCGGCGAGATCGAGGTCGCGCTGGCGCAGGTGCGGCGCGCGATCGAGATCGACCCGGCGCTGCCGCTCGGGCTCGCCGCGCTCGCGGCGCTGCTCCGCCGCCAGGGGAAGCCCGCGCTGGCGGCGCTGGCGCAGGCCGACGCGCTGCGGGCGCTGGCGCTGCTCCCGGGCGACCTCCTCCTGCGCGGCGTGGACGCGGTGCCCGCGGCCGCGCTGCGGCGGGCGCTCGCCGGCGACGGCGGCGCGGGCGAGGACGCGTGACGTTCTTCGACGTGCAGCTCCACCCCGTCTCGCTCCGCGCGGGCGATCTCGACGACCTGCGCTTCTTCGGCGTGGCCGGCGCGCTCGCGCCCGCGGACGACGCGGTGACGCCCGCGACGCGCGAGGGCCTCCGCCGGGCGTGGGCCGCCCTCGCGCCCGGCGCGACGCGCCGGCTCCGCCGCGCCGGCATCGCCGGCTTCGCCGCGATCGGCATCCACCCAAAGTGTATTCCGTGGCGGGGGCTCGAGGCGCTCCTCGGCGAGCTGCCCGACTTCCTCGGCCGCCACGACGTGCTCGCGCTGGGCGCCATCGGCCTCGACGAGGGCGGCGCGCGCGAGGAGGCGGTCTTCGCGCGCCAGCTGGAGCTCGCCCGCGAGCTGCGCCTCCCCGTCCTCGTCCACACGCCGTGGCGGCACAAGGAGCGCATCACGCGCCGCGCGCTCGCCCTGCTCCGCGAGCACGAGCTCGATCCCGCCCGCGTGCTCGTCACCCGCGCCGACGCGTGCACCATCCGCATGATTCGCGCCTGCGGCTACGCTGCGGGGCTGTCGCTCTCGGCGGGCGGCGGCGACGCGCTCGACGAGGCGGTGCGGCTCGTGCGATCGCTCGGGCCCGAGGGGCTCGTGCTCGGCTCGGGCGCAGGCGACGGGGCGGGCGACCTGCTCTCGTTGCCGCGCGCGGCGGGCCGCATGGCCAAGGCCGGCCTCTCGCCCGCGGTGGTGCGCCGCGTCTGCGGCGCGAACGCGCTCCAGCTGCTCGGGCTCGACGCGGGCGTCCTGAAGCAGCCGCCCGCTTGAAGTGGATCCGCCGCGCAGGAACGGTCGTCCACCGAGCCGCCCTCACCGCCGCCAGTGGCCCGTGCGGCCGCCCTTCTTCTCGAGGAGCTCGAGCGCCTCGATGCGCATTCCGCGCTCGTAGCGCTTCAGCATGTCGTAGACGGTGAGGCAGGCCGCGGCCACCGCCGCGAGCGCTTCCATCTCGACGCCGGTGCGGTCGACGGTGCGGACGGTGGCGACGATCTCCACCGCGCCGCGGCGGGTCCGCGCGATCACGTCGACGCCGGAGAGCGCGATGGGGTGGCACAGCGGGACGATGTCCGGCGTCTTCTTCGCGGCCATGATGCCGGCGATCCGCGCCGCCGCGAGGACGTCACCCTTCTCGGACTCGCCGCGCCGCACGATCCCGACGGTCGCCGGAGCCATGGTGACGCGCCCGCGCGCGACCGCCACGCGCTCGGTCTTGGCCTTCTCGCCGACATCGATCATCTTCATGGAGAATCCCGTCACAGCGGCGGGCAGTTCATGTGATTCCCCAGCGTCACAGCCGCCGCTGTGAGCTGAGATCCGGCGCCTTGCGGCGCCTCTAGCGGGGGGAGAAACTCTCCCCCCGCACCCCCCATCTCGAGCGTCAGTTCAAGTGG
>DASWDS010000053.1:0-7649 GCA_036395165.1 Anaeromyxobacteraceae bacterium
GATGTCGTCGAGCCGGCCCACGAACGGCGAGACGTACGTGGCGCCCGCCTTCGCGGCGAGCAGCGCCTGCACCGGCGAGAAGCAGAGCGTCACGTTCGTGCGGATGCCCTCCGCCGTGAGCTCGCGCACCGCGCGGAGGCCCTCGACGATGAGTGGCACCTTGATGATGACGTTGTCCGCCACCTTCGCGTAGTGGCGCCCCTCGCGCATCATGCCGTCGAAGTCCACCGCCGTGACCTCGGCCGACACCGGGCCCGGCACGAGGGACGTGATCTCCTTCAGGACGTCGGAGAACTTGCGGCCCGTCTTCGCGACGAGCGAGGGGTTGGTCGTCACCCCGTCGCAGAGGCCCATCGCGAGCGCCTTCTTGATCTCGCCCACATCCGCCGAATCGATGAAGAACTGCATCGCGCGCCTCCCGGTGCCGTCGGTGGCGTTCCGTATAGCGGCTTTGTCTGACACGACGCAACGGCGCGACCGCGGGGTCCGTCGCCGAGCGCGTCCATCCTTCGCGTGGGTCCCACATCGCTGCCCTCGTCACCACTCTCCACTCGAACACGCCGGAGGATCCATGACCAATCGGACGAGGGGGGTAGGGAGTGGCCTGGCGCTGGCCGCCGCGCTCGCAACGGGAGCGCTCGCGGGACTGACGCGAGCCCAGACCGACGGTGGCGTGCCCGATGCCGGAGCGCTCGACGGCGGCGTGCAGGGCACGATGCTCGACTTCCACACGATGACGCCCGTGTCCGCGCCGTTCGTCGGGAGCTCGAACCCGATCCGCGGCGTGAACGGCGGCGCGCAGCCCTGGGTGATCGGGCACGGCGACGGCACGCTTCGCGCGGACGGCGAGGTGGAGGTGAGCGTGAGCGGCCTCGTGCTGGCCAACGACCCCGCCGTCCCGCAGGCGCAGCGGGGCACGAACCCGAACCCGACGTTCGCCGTGATCGTGAGCTGCATGACCACCGATGCGAGCGGCGCGCCGCAGCAGGTGAACGTGACCACGCCTCCGGCGCCCGCGACCACCGCCGGCGACGCCCATGTCCAGGCGAAGCTCGCGCTGCCGACGCCCTGCCTCGCCCCCGTCCTCTTCGTCGCCGGATCGAACGGCGCGTGGTTCGCCGTCACCGGCTCGCCGACGCAGACGGGCGCGAGCACGGGCGGGACCCCGGACGCCGGCGCCGCCGATGCCGGAACACCGGACGCTGGGACGGCGGACGCCGGCATGTGACCGCGCCCGGATGAACGCCCTGGACCACTGCGCGGGCGCGCTGGGGAGTGTCGTGCTGCTCGCCATCGCGACGCCCTCTCTCGCGAACGCGTCGGGCGACGCGGAGGCCAAGGCGGAGGCCAGGAACGTCGAGCTCGTCGCGCATCACGACCTGAACGGAAACGGCGATGGGGGCGAGGGCCTCGCCATCCAGCAGCGAGCGGACGGCCGACGCATTCTGTACCTCGCGCACGAGGGTCAGAAGACCTGCTTGAGCATCCTCGACGTCACGAATCCGAAGGTGCCGTCGCTGCTCGTTCAATTCCCCTCGCCAGGGCCGGGTGTGACGCGTTGCAACTCGCTCGGCCTCGCCGGGAACGTCCTCGCCGTCGCGAACCAGACCCAGAAGCCGGGCCAAAGGCCGGCCGGCATGTGGCTCCTCGACGTATCGGATCTCTCGCGTGTCCAGCGAGCGCGCGGGCTCGACGACCTGCGGATAGCCTTCTTCGATACGTCGGGGCCCTCTTCGCGCGGCGTACACTGGCTCTGGTTCGTCGACGGCCAGTTCGCCCATCTCTCGACTGGCTCCGCTGATTTCGCGCCGACGCACCCTCGCGACGATCAGTTCTACATGGTGGTCGACGTCCGGGACCCGCGCCGCCCGCGCGAGGTAGGCCGATGGTGGCTGCCTGGAACGAGGATGGGCGACGCGTGTCTGCCGGGGTGTCTCCCGAGACGGCAGCCGATCGACGACGGCTTCCGCGCGCACAACGTCGAGGTGTTCCCCCAGCACCGCGATCGCGCTTACCTTGGCTACATCGACGGTGGGGCGATCACGCTCGACATCTCCGGGCTGGCGGACGTCCAGGATGGCCAAGCGCAACGCTTCTCACCGCGCCTCGTGAGCCGGCTCGATTACTCGCCGCCGTTCACGGCGTGGACGCACACCATGCAACCTCTCTTCGAGCGCGGCCTCGCGACCGTGTCCGACGAGTCGACGAAGGAGCGATGCGAGGACGCCCCGAAGCTGATCTGGCTCGTCGACATCCGTGACGAGACGAACCCGATCATCGTGGGGACCGCTCCTGTGCCCGAGAACGTCGCCGATCTCTGCAAGCGAGGGGGATGGTTCGGTTCCCACAACCTCCACCCCAACCTCCCCGGCGGCACCTCGGCCCAGCTCAGGAACACCTTCGTTGGCAGCTTCTTCAACGGTGGCGTCCGGATCTACCGGCTGGTCGACGTGGCTCTGGCCGGAGCGCCACCCGTGATCGAGGAGGTGGGCTTCTTCGTGCCGCCACCGCCGCCGGGGAGCTCGCTCGGGGTCGTCCAGATCAACCACGTCCTCGTCGACGACAAGCGGCTGATCTACGCCGTCGACCGCATCAGCGGAGGCCTCTACGTCCTGAGGTACACGGGCAAGGAGCCGCTCGATTGACGCAGCACCACGACGTGGGCGCGGACCAGGGTGGCCCGCCTCGTCGAAGGGGCAGCGCGGCCGGGAAGCCGCAGACGCGCTCCCGTCGTCCCGCCGCTGCGGCCCTGTGACGCCAGGGTGTGTCCCTCACGCGCCGCGGTGTGGTAAACGGGCGCGCATGGCGAGAGGCAAGAGCGCCCGGGTCGTGAAGCTCCCGCGCGGGCGGCAGGGCGTGAGGCGCAGCGAGCGCGAGCTGCTCGAGTACGGGCGCACCGTCATCGCGGCGGAGGCCGCGGCGCTCTCCCGCCTCGCCCTCGACGAGAGCTTCGCGACGGCGGTGGAGTGGATCCTCGGCTGCCGCGGGCGCGTCGTGGTGACGGGGATGGGCAAGCCGGGCTTCGTTGCGCAGAAGATCAGCGCGACGCTCGCCTCGACCGGCACCCCCTCCCACTACCTGCACCCCGCCGAGGCGGCGCACGGCGACCTCGGCCGGGTGGCGCGCGAGGACGTGGTGCTCGCGCTCTCCAACTCCGGCGAGACGGAGGAGATCCTCCGGCTCCTCCCTGCGCTGAAGCGCATCGGCGCCCGGGTGGTCGCCCTCACCCGCGACAGCGCGAACCCGCTCGCGCGCGGCGCCGACCTCGTGATCCGCATCGGCGCGATCGAGGAGGCGTGCCCGATGGGGCTCGCCCCCACCGCCTCGACGGCGGCGCTCCTCGCCCTCGGCGACGCGCTCGCGATGACGGTCCTGAAGAACCGGCCCTTCGACCGCGAGGAGTACGCCCTCTACCACCCGGGAGGGAAGCTCGGGCGTGGGCTCATGAAGGTGCGCGAGGTGATGCGCAGCGGCGAGGCGAACCCGCTCGTCCGCGACGCGGCGTCGCTCGCCGACGCGGTCGGGGTGATGACGAAGACGCCCGGGCGCCCCGGCGCCTGCACCGTGGTGGACGGCGACGGGAGGCTCGTGGGCGTCTTCACCGACGGTGATCTGCGGCGGCTCGTCGAGCTCGGGAAGGTACGGTTCGAGGCGCCCATCGCGAAGGTCATGTCGAGGAACCCGCGCACGGTGCGACCGGAGGCGCTCGTCGCCGACGCGGCGCGCGTGCTCAGACAGGCGCGCATCGACCAGGTGCCGGTCGTGGACGAGGACGGCCGCCCGGTGGGCCTCCTCGACGTCCAGGACCTCCTCGCCGCGCGGGTGCTGTAGCGCATGGGCCGCGCCGCGCCGACGGAGGCCCACCTCCGCAGGGACCTCGTGGAGGTCTGCCGCCGCCTCTACGAGCGCGACCTCATCGGCGCGGGCGAGGGCAACGTCTCCTGCCGCCTCGCGAAGAACCGCCTCCTCGTCACGCCGGCCGGCAGGAGCAAGGGGTCCCTCCGTCCCGCTGACCTCGTGGTGGTGAGCGACGCCGGCGAGCAGGTGCGCGGCAGCGGCCGCGCCTCGACCGAGCTGCGCATGCACCTCGCGGTCTACGCCGCGCGCCCCGACGCGCAGGCCGTCGTCCACGCCCACCCGCTCACGGCGGTCGCCCTGACGGTCGCGGGCGTCCCGCCGCCGAACGACCTCTTGCCGGAGGCCTCCGTCGTCCTCGGCGAGGTGGCGGTCGCGCCCTTCTCGACGCCCGGCACCGACGAGGTGCCGCGCGCGCTCGCGCCGCTCCTCGCCCGGCACGACGTCGTGCTGCTCGAGCGTCACGGCGCGCTCGCCCTCGGCCGCACCCTCGAGGAGGCGCTGCACCGTGTCGAGACCCTGGAGCGGGTGGCGCGGGTGGCGCTCGTGGCGAGGCTGCTCGGCCGGTGCGAGCCGCTCACCGCCGAGGCGGTCGAGAAGGTGCTCGCGGCCGCTGGCGTGCGGCGGTGAGCCGTCGCAGGCGCCCGCCTGCCCGCCGGCGTCGCAGGGTTCACGCCGCCGCGTCAGGTCCCCACCGTTGTCGAGGGCGGGAGGGCGATCCATGCAGAGCGTGAACCCGGCGACGGGCGAGGTGCTGAAGCGGTACGACGATCACGACGCGAGCGAGGTCGAGGCGCGGCTCGCGCGCGCGGCCGAGGCCTTCGAGCGCTACCGGCGGACGTCGTTCGCCGAGCGCGCAGGGTGGCTGCGGCGGGCGGGGGAGCTGCTCGTGGCGGAGAAGGAGCGGCTCGGGCGCCTCATGACGCTCGAGATGGGCAAGACGCTCGCGTCGGCCGTCGCGGAGGCCGAGAAGTGCGCGTCCGCGTGCCGCTACTACGCCGACCACGCGGCGCGCTTCCTCGCCGACGAGCGCATCGAGACGAGCGCGTCGGAGAGCTTCGTGCGCTACCTGCCGCTCGGCCCGGTGCTCGCGGTGATGCCGTGGAACTTCCCCTTCTGGCAGGTGTTCCGCTTCGCCGCACCGGCGCTCATGGCCGGCAACGTCGGCCTCCTCAAGCACGCCTCGAACGTGCCCGGCTGTGCGCTCGAGATCGAGGCCCTCCTCCGGCGCGCGGGGTTCCCGGAGGGCGCCTTCCAGACGCTGCTCGTGGGATCGCAGTCGGTCGAGAAGATCATCGCGGACCCGCGCGTCGCGGCGGTGACGCTGACGGGCAGCGAGGGCGCGGGCACGAAGGTGGGCGAGGCGGCCGGGCGCGCCATCAAGAAGGTCGTGCTCGAGCTCGGCGGGTCCGACCCGTTCATCGTGATGCCGAGCGCCGATCTCGAGGCGGCCGCCTCGACCGGCGTGGCGGCGCGCATCATCAACAACGGGCAGTCGTGCATCGCCGCGAAGCGCTTCATCGTGCACGAGCGGGTCTACGGGGAATTCGAGCGGCGAATGAAGGAGCGGCTCGAGGCGCTCCGCGTGGGCGACCCGCTGGAGGAGGGCGTCGACGTCGGGCCGCTCGCCACGCAGCAGGGGCTCGAGACGGTGGAGCAGCAGGTCACGGCCTCGCTGGCAGCCGGGGCGCGGCTCGTCTCGGGCGGGAACCGGCCTGCCGGCAAGGGCTGGTTCTACCCGCCGAGCGCGCTCGCCGACATCCCGAAGACGGCGCGCGCCTATCGGGAGGAGGTGTTCGGGCCGGTGGCGCTCCTCTTCCGGGTGAAGAGCGTGGACGAGGCGATCGCGCTCGCCAACGACTCCGTGTACGGGCTCGGGTCGTCCGTCTGGACCAACGACACGGCCGAGCGGCAGCGCTTCATGAACGAGCTCGAGGCGGGCTCCACGTTCGTGAACGCGATGGTCGCGTCCGACCCCCGCCTCCCATTCGGCGGGGTGAAGCACTCGGGCCACGGGCGCGAGCTGGGCGCCTGGGGGATCCACGAATTCGTGAACGCGAAGACGGTCCTCGTGCAGGAGCCCGCGGCAAGCGGGCGGGAGCGCGGCGGCGTGCACGCGGCGGAGTAGCGCGCTATGGCGCTCCACCGTGCGCACCTCGCTCGCGGTGGTCCCGCCCTTCCGCCTCGACCTCACGGTCACGGTCCTGCGGCGACTGCCGGCGAACCCGGTCGAGGTGCTCAGCGAGGGGCGCTACCTGCGCGCGTTCCAGACGCCGCGCGGCCCCGTCGCGTGGGTCGTGACGCACCGTCCAGGCGCGGCGCGCCTCGAGATCGAGCTGCACGGGGACGCCGGCGATCCCGCGCCGTGGCGGCGCCGCGTCGCGCGGGCGCTCGGTGTGGAGGTGGACCTCGCCTCCTTCTACGCCCGCACGCGGCGGTACCCCCGCGTCGCGGAGATGGCGCGCTCGCTCCACGGCGTGAAGCCGCCCCGCTTCCAGTCGCTCCACGAGACGTTCGCGAGCGTCCTCCTCTTTCAGCAGGTGAGCCTCGCCTCGGCGCTCGCCACCCTGCGCCGGCTCGTCGTCGCGCTCTCGCCTCCCATCGAGGTCGCCGGCGTCGCCCTGCGCCCCTTCCCCAGCGCGGAGGCGATCGCGGCCTGCTCGGAAGCCGAGCTGCGCGCGTTCGGCATGAGCGGGGCCAAGGCGCGCGCGCTCGGCGCCGCGGCGCGCGCCGTCGCCTCGGGCGCCCTCTCCGAGGCAGAGCTCGAGGGCCTCCCCTCGGACGCGCTCGAAGCTCGCCTCATCGGGCTTGCCGGCGTCGGACCGTGGACGGCCGCGCTCGTCATGTTGCGCGGCCTCGGTCGGCTCGATCGCTTTCCGCCGGGCGACGTCGCCGCGGACCGGCTCCTGCGCGAGCTCGGCTCCGCGGGATCGGGGAAGGCGCTGCTCTCGGCGCTCGGCGATCGGAGGGGGATGCTCTACTACCTCCTCTTCCTCGACCGCATGGCGAGGGAGGGAAAGGCGCCGTTCAGCCCGGTGCCGTCCCCGACGACGGAGCCGCTGCCGGCTGGCGCGCGTACTCGAGAAGGAAGGGCAGGACGTCCCTGAGCCCATGGGACATGCGTCGCGGCGCGAGGCGCCCGCGCGCGACCCTGAGCAGCTCGAGCCAGAGGCGCGGCCCCTCGAAGGGGTCGAGGAGGTGGAGGAGCGCTCGCGTCTGCTCGGGCCGGAGGAGGGCGAGGCCCACCGCACCCGAGACGAGGAGGGCGAACGGGAGCGGCTCCGTGTCGCGTGTGTTCGTCATGCAGGAGCTTGTACCAGGCACCCCCGACAGAACACGCGTTCAGTCGCGATCACGTGGGGTAAAGCCCGGCCGGCCACATGTCGTGGTCGGGAGCCGAGCGGAGCAGCTCCGCGACGGTCGCGCCGGTCCCGGGCACGATCCGCCCCGGGCAGAGCTCGGCGAGGGGCGCGAGCACCCAGCGCCGGGCGATGAGCCCCGGGTGCGGGACCGTCAGCGAGGGCGTGCGTACGACGGCGCTCTCATAGAGCAGCAGGTCGAGGTCGAGCGTGCGAGGGCCCCATCGCAGCCCGCGCTCGCGGAAGGCAGCCTTCTCGATCGCGAACAGCGATTCCAGGAGGCGCTCCGGCGGGAGCGTAGAATCGAGCTCGAGGACGGCGTTCAGGTAGCGCGGCTGGCTCGGCCCCATCGGCGCCGCGTCGTACACGCGCGAGGCGCGCACGAGCGCCACGCCCGGCGCGCCGCGCAGCTCGCGCGCGGCGAGCGCGAGGTGT
>DASWDS010000054.1:0-4364 GCA_036395165.1 Anaeromyxobacteraceae bacterium
CGCTCGCACGCGCCGGAGAGAGCCGCGCTGCTGACCGGGTGTCGAGCTTCTACGCCGTCTTCGGGGCGCTCGACCTCGTCGCTGGCGCCGCGCCGCCGCCTGCCAGCGCGGCGCCCGGCGTCGCGGCCGCGAGCTCGGGCCGGTGACGTCCGGCGGCTACGGGTCGACCGGGCGCCCGGCAGCGCTCGCGCTCGCCCTCGTCCCCACCGCGCTCCTGTTGCGCCGCGCACGGCGCCGGCGGCTCGACGTGCCCTGAAAGCGCGCGGGCGCGCGGGAACTGCGTCGCAGCGGGCGCCCGATCGCCCGTGGCCAGGATGGGGCACGTGAAGCGCGTCCGATCAGGCGCGCGCTAGCTTCGTCGCAGGACGAGCGGCGCTGCTCCGATCGAGCAGCAATCCCAGCACATGATCGAGCGGGCGGGCGCTCGCGGGCGCCTCGGAACCGACACGTCGCCAGCAGTGCGCTCGTGTGAGCGAAGGCATGTCCTGCACCCGCACCCACCCCTGTCTGGAGGGAACAGGCTCGCTTGGTGAGTCGTTCGGTGAGCGAAGGCAACGACCCCGAAAGGAGCCACACTTGCTGACCCGCCGAGCAGCCCTCGCCCTTGCCGCCGCCCTGGTGATCGCCCCCACGGCCGTGCGCGCGGGGACCGTCTGGACCGCCATCGCCAGCGAGAAGATCCGCCCCGAGACGGCAGAGCGCGCGGACCACAGCGCCGCCATCGCGGCGGCGAAGAACGAGTTCGAGGCCTTCCAGGTCGTCGTGACCGGCCCGGCGACGGGCGTCTCGGCGACCGCGTCGCAGCTGGCGGGCCCGGGCACCATCGCGGCCCCGAAGCTCTTCCGCGAGGAGCTCATCGACCTCACGCAGCCCTCTGCCGCCGACGGCGCCACGGGCCGCTTCCCCGACCCGCTCGTGCCCGACGTGGACGACGTGGTCGGCGAGCGGCGCAACGCCTTCCCGTTCGACGTGCCCGCCGGCGAGAGCCGCGCGATCTGGGTCGAGGTGCACGTCCCGGCCGACGCGAAGGCGGGCAATTATCACGGCACCGTCACGATCCACGGCTCCGGCGCCGAGACCTCGGTCCCGGTCCAGCTCACGGTGTGGGACTTCGCGCTCCCCTCGACGGCGTCCCTCAAGAGCGCGTTCGCCATGACCTACGGCGGCATCGCTCAGGCCCACGGCGTCTCGGGCGAGGCGCTCACCGAGATCCGCCAGAAGTACGCGCAGCTCGCGCTCGACCACCGCATCTCGATCTCGGACATCTGGGACGACGGCCAGCGCGGCGACTGGTCCCACTTCGACAACGCGTACGGCCCGTTCATGGACGGCAACGCCCCGACGCAGCTCCAGGGCGCGAAGCTCACCTCGCTCCAGGCGGGCGCGAACCTCGGCAGCGCCGGCGAGCACTCCGACTGGGCGTCGCACTTCAAGGCGAAGGGCTGGTTCGACCGCCTCTTCCAGTACACGTGCGACGAGCCGCCCATCACCTGCCAGTGGTCGGACATCGCGGCGCGCTCGCAGAACGCGAAGCAGGCCGATCCGGCCTTCAGGACGCTCGTCACGACCGACGTCGACCAGGCGACGGCGAACAACGCGCTCTCGGCGATCGACATCATGGTGCCGCTCGTCAACTTCATGGACGACCGCTCGACCGCGAACTACGGCTGGACCGCCGGCGGCGAGAAGAGCCCGGAGTACGACGCGTTCCTGTCGCGCGGCGCGCCGAAGGAGCTCTGGATCTACGAGAGCTGCATGAGCCACGGCTGCGGCGGGACGGTGGACATCGGCAACCCGAGCGCCGACCAGCTCTACTTCACCGGCTGGCCGAGCTACATGGTCGACGCGAGCGCCACCCGCAACCGCGCCCTCGAGTGGTTCAGCTTCCGCTGGGGCGCCACGGGCGAGCTCTACTACGAGACGATGCAGGCCGAGTACGCGCGGGATCCGTGGACGCAGGGCGTCTACGACTTCAGCGGCAACGGCGACGGCACGCTCTTCTACCCCGGCACCGTCGCGCGGATCGGCGGCCAGACCGACATCCCGGTGGCGAGCCTCCGCATGAAGATGATCCGCGAGGGCATGGAGGACTTCGAATATCTCAAGCTCCTCTCCGACGTCGGCGGCGCGGCCGAGGCGAAGCAGATCGCGCAGCAGCTCTTCCCGCACGCGTGGCAGGCGGACGCGAAGCCGGCGGACCTCATGGCGGCGCGCGAGAAGATCGCGCTCGCGATCCTGGCGCACACGAACAAGCCCATCCCCTCGTCCGCCCTGGCCGGCGCCGGCGCCGGGGACGGCGCCGGGGGCGGCGGCTGCGGCTCGACGGGACAGCGCGGTGGTCTCCTCGCCGTCCTCCTCGTGCCGGTCGCGCTCGTGTTCCGGCGGCGGCGCGGGTAGCCCGCGCTCGTCACACGGCAGCAGGACGGAGGGGGCTGCTCACGCGGCCCCCTCTTCTTGCTTCCCCGCGGGAACGAGGCGCGGGCGAGGCGACGGAGAGGCGTCCCTCGGGAGGGCGCTCCACTCCGCCCGGAGCCAGCCTCGCCACCAGAGGACGCCGCCGTACACCGCCGCGAACGACGCGCCCGCCGCCACGAGGAGGACGAGGCGCGGGGCGCGGAGGGCGTGCACCGCCGCCCAGGCGAACGGGGTCGCCAGGGCGGCCGCGAGCCCCTGCCGAGCGAGATCGCCCCACGGCAGGACGCCGACGAGCCCCGTCTCGAAGAGGCGCGCCGCCCGCGCGAGGAGCACGGCGCGGTTCACCACCTCGGCCGCGACGAACCCGCCGAGCGCTCCCTCCATCCCGAAGGCGCGGAAGCCCGCGAGCACGAGCGCGATGGTGACCGCGAGCTTCGCGAGCGACGCCGCCAGCATGAAGCGATTCTGCGCCCTCGCCCGCATGACGCCGTCGAGCGGCAGCGCCGCGAGCGGGATGGCGAGGAGCGACAGGCGGAAGAGCGGCACGGCCGCGAGGTAGCGATCCGAGAAGACGAACCCGATGAAGGCCGGCGCGACGACGAGGAGCAGCGCCACGAGCGGCACGAACGCGAGCGAGAGGCGTGAGACGGCCTCGTGGAAGAGGGCGAGGCCGGCGCGCGGCCGCGCCTGGCGGTCGAGGTCGGCGAGGCCGAGCTGCAGCACCTCGGACACCGGCGTGTAGAGGACGTCCACGATGGGGAGCTGGAAGCAGCCCACGTTGTAGACGGCGAACGCGGCCGCGACGACCGCGCCGCCCACCACGTACTGGTGGAACTGCTGCTGCGCGGTGAGCGCCAGGGCGGCGAGGCCGAACGGGAGCGCGTAGGCGAGCTGCCGCCGCAGCGCGGGCCACGACACCGCGACCCCGTGCGCCCGCACCACCCAGACCCAGGTCAGCGCCGCGCGGACGCCCGCGGCGACGGCGAGGCCCGCGAGCGCGCCCGAGAGCGAGCGGGTCAGGAGCGTGCCCGCCACCATGGCGGCGGCGCGCACCACCTCGGTGCCGGCGCGCGCGAGGGCCGCCGCCGCGATCGCGCCCGTCGCGTTGAGCGCGATGTCGAGCGACGTCCCGGCCAGCGTGAAGAGCGTGAACGCCGCCATCCAGGGCGTCATCGCGCCGAGCGCCGCGTTCCCGAAGTGCCCGACGAGGAGCGGCCGCGCCGCGAGGAGGAGCGCCGCCGCGGCCACCCCCGCCGCGGTGGTCGCGACGAGCGTCTGCCCGATGAAGGCGCCGCGCAGCGCCGGCTCCCGCGGCACGAAGTAGTAGAGCGAGAGCGTGATGCCCATCGGCAGGACGAGGTACAGCGTGTTCGAGACGAGGATCGCCTCGCGATAGGTCCCGTACTCCGCCGGGACGAGGACGCGCGCGAGCACCATGGGCACGCCGACGGTCAGCGCCGCCGAGACGAACCGGGCCACCATGAGGGGCCGGGCGCGGCGCAGGAGCGACGACGGCGCGTGCGTCATCCCGCTCGTGCGGCGGGGGCAGCCCCGCGCTCGACGACGTCGAGCATGAGCCGCACCGCGCGATCCCAGCCGAACCGCGCCGCCACTCGCCGCTCCCCCGCGGCGCCCATCGCGCGCGCGCCCACCGGGTCGTCGACGAGCGAGAGCATCGCCCGCGCGTGCGCGGCGGGGTCGCGCGGCGGCACGAGGAGCCCGGTCTCGCCGTCCGCCACGATCTCGGGGATCGCCTCGATGGCGGTGCCGATGCAGGGCAGCCCGAAGCTCATCGCCTCGAGGAAGGCGAGGCCGAACGCCTCGCGCAGCGTGGGCAGGACGAACGCGCTCGCCCGCCGGTAGAGGTCGGCGACCCCGTGGGCCGGCAGGCGCCCGAGGAGCTTCACCCCCGCCGGCGCGCGCTCCGGCTGCCGGGCGCCGACCATCCA
>DASWDS010000055.1:0-4393 GCA_036395165.1 Anaeromyxobacteraceae bacterium
CCCGGCCGCGACCCCGACCGTGACCGTGACCCCGACCGTGACCGCGACCCCGACCGTGACCGCGACCCCGACCGCGATCCCGACCGCCCTCTCGGTGAAACCGAGGAAGTGACCACGTGAACCTCCTCGTCACCGGCGGCACCGGCTTCCTCGGCTCGGCCCTCCTGCCGCTCCTCGCCGCGAGCGGACACCGGCTCCGCGTCATCGCCAGGGCCGACGCCGCGGCGGCGGCCTCGCTCGGGGCCGAGATCGTGCGGGCGTCGCTCGAGGACCGCGCCGCGGTCCGGCGCGCGCTCGAGGGCGTCGACGCCGTCTACCACCTCGCCGGCCGGGTCTCCTTCGATCCCGAGGACCCCTCCGCGCTCTACCGGCTCCACGTCGAGTGCACGCGCACGCTCCTCGAGGACGCGCACGCGGCCGGCGTGAAGCGCTTCATCCTCGCCTCCAGCTCGGGGACGATCGGCATCTCGAAGGACGAGCAGGTCCACACCGAGGAGGACCCCTACCCGATCCAGGTGGTGGCGCGCTGGCCCTACTACCTCTCCAAGATCTTCCAGGAGAAGACCGCGCTGCGCTTCCACCGCGACACGGGGTTCCCGGTGGTGGTGCTGAACCCCTCGCTCCTCCTCGGGCCGGGAGACGCCCGCCTCTCCTCCACGGATGTGGTGTTCAAGCTCCTCGAGCGGCGCATCCCGGCGATGCCGTCGGGCGGGCTGTCCTTCGTGGACGTCCGCGACGCCGCCCAGGCGTTCGCGGCGGCGCTCGAGCGCGGGCGCGCAGGCGAGCGCTACCTGCTCGGCGGCGCCAACATGACCTTCGCCGAGCTCTTCGGGCGGATCTCGCGCATCTCCGGGGTCGCGCCGCCGGCGATGCGGCTCCCGTCGGCCTTGAACGTGGCGGGCGCGAGGCTGCTCGAGCGGTTCCACGCCTGGCGCGGCACCGAGGCTCCCATCTCGACCGAGGAGGTCGAGATGGGCGAGCACTGGTTCTACGTGGACAGCGCGAAGGCGGAGCGCGAGCTCGGCTTCACCGCGCGCGATCCGCAGGAGACGCTCCACGAGACGGTCGCCTGGCTCGACCTGCACGTGCGCGGGAAGGGCGCGAGGCGGCCGAGCACGGTGGCGGAGCTCGCGGTGCGTTAGCGCTACATCACCCCGCCGCCCACGTCGCGCAGCTTGAGGACGCCCGAGACGCCGCAGCGCGCGCCGCAGTCGGGGCAGACGTCGTACGTCATCTCCTTCACCACCAGCACGTCGGGGTGCGCCTCGGCGGGCGCGATCTCGGCGCCGCAGTCGGGGCACGTCAGCGCCGCGACGCGCGCGGTCCGCGCCAGCATGTGCGACTGGCGCGTCGCAGGCGGACACCGGCTGCACTCGACGCCGTAGAGGTACCCGGTCTCGCGGCCGGGCGGCCGCGCCTCGAGGTCGGCGCCGCAGTACTGGCACACGTCCTCCGCCACGCGAGGTCCGTAATCGTGCCGCCCGCGGGCGACCACCTATTCAGCGCGCCGCGTGGTGCTGGACGGGGCGATAGAGCTCGAGCATCCCGCGCGGCTGCGAGACGAAGACGCGCTCGTAACCCGCCGCGAGCTCGGCCAGCACCGCCGCGCCGCACTCGTCGCGGGCGGCGAGCGGCGTCGCGCCCCAGACGATCACGTAGTCGATGCGCCCACCCAGCGCGAGGTACGTCCACAGCTCGACGCAGGGCGGCTCCGACTCGACGCCGAAGGGGCGCGTCTGGAGCAGCATGAAGGGGTTCAGCTCGGGCTTCCACCGCAGCGGCGTGTGCCGCGTGTTGGCCTGGCTGTTGTCGAGGTCGACGCCGTCTCGCTCGGTCGCGATCCAGCCGTTCACGTGCTGGAAGACCTGCACGCGGTACGACAGCAGCTTCTTGCCGTCGATGGCGCCGCCGGCGCGCGGGCCGAACGGCGCGAACGTGAGGGGCAGGATCGTGCTCCCCACCTCGACGTGGGGCGCGACGGACTCGTACTCGGCGAGGTACCCGTCGATCTGGCGGTACTTCACGAGCCTGAACGCCGTGCCGGCCACGAAGAGCGCGACGAGCGCCAGCGCGACGGCACGGACGCGCCCCAGCGGGAGGTCCGCGCAACCGAGCCAGAGCAGCGCGGAGAAGAAGGGGTAGAGGGCGAGGCGATCCGTGAGCTGCGCGCCGTCCGCCACCGAATCGGGCGTGAGGAAGTAGAGCACCGTCCCGAGCGCTGCCGCGGCGAGCCAGCCGTCGACGGGGCGCAGCCGCCGCGTCCGCCGGCGCCGGAGCGACACGACCACCGCCGCCGCGAGGACGACCGAGACCGCGCCCGTGACGAACAGCTCGCGGCGGTCGAACGAGACCAGCGCGTAGAGGCTCACGAAGTGCTTCGCGTAGTCGAAGAGCGAGGGGCGGTACACGAGCGGCTTCGGCTGGCGCACGAGGAACACCCCGAGCAGCGCGATGGCGGGCGCGGCGAAGAGGTACGTCGCGGCGGCGCGCCGGAGATATCCGCGGACGATTGTGCGGCGGCGGCCCGCGCGCCCGCGGGCGCGGAGGAGCGCGAGCCCGCCGCGCCACGCCAGCATCGCCGTGATCGCCGCCAGCGCGGCCGAGGTGGAGACGGAGTGCGCGACGAACGCGACGAAGGTGACGAGCGAGAACCCGAGCCCGCGCCGGAGCGTGAAGCGGCCGCGCGCGCGGTACCAGGACCCGACCGCCACGAAGAAGAGGACCAGGCTGTAGCTGAAGTTCCAGAACCCCATGTGGAACGGGTAGCTGTGCAGGAACGGGAAGATCCCGAGCGCGATCCAGCCGCGCCGGGGCGTCCTCGGCAGCGCGTGGCGGAACGCGAGCGGCAGGAGGACGAGGTAGCCGGTCAGCACGAGCTTCTCGGCGATCCGCGGCGAGACCACGTGGACGAGCGCGGCGAACAGGATCTGCGTCAGCCAGTTCGGCTGCGGGCCGTAGTTGGGCAGGTAATGGTGCTGCAGGAGGGCGGAACCGGGGAGGCGCAGGAGCGCCATCACGCTCTCGACGTGGTTCGCGCCGTCCTGCGTCGGGACGTGCGGGACGAGCCAGATGGGGAGCATGCCGGCGACGAGCAGCGCCGCGAAGAGCGGGCCGGGCGCGGACGCCCACGCGGCGCCGCGCGTCCGGGCGGCGCCGCCGGCCCACGTCCTCCCGGTTCCGACGAACCCGGGGGACACCCCACCCAGCGTCCTCACGCCGCGCCCTCCCGCGCCGGCGCCTGCCTCCATGTGAAGTGCAGGTTCCCGGCGAAGCTCCACGCGGTCGCGAGCACGATCCCGGCGCACTGGGCGGGATAGCGTAGGGCGCCGAGCGCCTCGCGGTGCAGGCCGCGCAGGACGAGCGCGCGCACCAGCACGAACGTCCCGAGCTGGATCGCGAGCCCCACCAGGCTCACCAAGTTGTAGCGGGCGAGCCGCTGCGCGAGGCCGGCCGCCGCGCGCGCGTTGCGATCGCCGTAGGTGAACGCGTTGTTGAGGGCGAAGTTCCAGACGATGCTCACCTCGACGGCCAGCCCGGACGCCAGCACCTCGCGGACGCCGAGCACGCCGGCGAGCACCCCCAGCGCGCCGAGGTTCACCACCACGCCCGACGCGCCGACCGCCGCGAAGCGCGCGAACCGCGAGGCGAGGATCCGCCGGAGCGCGCCGCCGGCGCTCGCGTCGAGTGGCTCGCATCGCGCGGCGGGCGCCACTACGCTCCCGCCCGACCGTAGCTGTCCTCGAGCCGCACGACGTCCTCCACCTCGGGCGTCGAGACCTCGAGCACGTCGCAGTCGGTGACGGCGATCATCCGGTGCTTCACGCGCGGCTTGATGTGGTAGCTGTCGCCCGGCTGCATCCGGTGCTCGCGCAGCCCGTCGCCCTCGTCGAGGACGAGGACGAGCTCCCCCGACCAGAGGTGGATCGTCTCGTCCTTGCGCTCGTGGTACTGGAGCGAGAGGCGGTGTCCCGCCTCGACGTGCAGGACCTTGCCCACGTAACGATCCGTGAATCCCCACCACAGCTCGTGGCCCCAGGGCTTCTCGACGCGCCGCGGCCGCTCGAACGTCTTCGTACCGACGCAAGCACGCTTCATGGGTTCTACCCTCGCGAGTAGAAACCTGGATGCGGGTCGGCTCGGGCGGGACTCCGCCCGGACGGGTTCGCGCGGTCGGCCGTGCGCAAGCGGGGTGCGCACAGCCCACCCGAGGCGCCCGGCGCGAACCGCGAGCGCGAGCGCGGCACCTCGAGCACCGGGCGTGTCGAATGCCGGCGCCACGGTGGGAACGAGGACGCCAGGGTCGATCGGTGGCGGGCCGCCAGGTCGTCAGGCCGAACAGTGCTGGTCGGGGTCGGGGTCGCGGTCGGGGTCGCGGTCGGGGTCGGGCAGGGGG
>DASWDS010000056.1:0-11234 GCA_036395165.1 Anaeromyxobacteraceae bacterium
CGCGGCGCGGCCCCGACGCGCTGAAGGCGCTCGCCGGGCTCGAGGAGCGGCTCCCCGCGCTTGCCGACCGCGTCGCCTCCTGGCGCGCGCGGGCCCTCGATCTCGCCGGCGACCGCCGCGCCGCCGCCGCGGCGTACGGCAGCATCCAGGAGGGCTCGCTGCTCTGGGCCGAGGCGCAGCTCGCCCGTGCGCGCGCGCTCCACGCCTCCGGCGATCGCGCCGCGGCGATCGACGCCCTCGCGCCCATCCTCTCGCTGCCGCCACCGGAGGAGATCACGAAGGGCGACCCCGCGTCGGAGGCGCTGCTCCTCACCGGTCAGCTCCGGGCCGCGGGGAAGGGCAACATCGACCAGCCCTGGGCGCGGCGCGCCTTCCTGGAGTGCTGGGCGGGCCACCCGCTCTCGAGCGTCGCCGCCGTCTGCTTCGCCGAGCTGAAGAAGCTCCCCAAGCCCGCCGGCGCGCCCCCTTCCGGAGAGGACGCGCTGCGCAGGGACGAGGCGCTCCTCGAGGCCAATCGCAACGCCATCGCCCTCGCCGAGCTGTCGAAGCTCGTCCCGAAGCTGCCCGCCGCCGGTCCCGGCGAGCCGCTCGCCTGTCGCGCGCGGTTCGCGCTCGGGAAGGCGTTCCGCAAGGAGCGCCAGCACACGAAGGCGGTCGAGGCGCTCCAGCCCGTGGTGGAGCGCTGCGAGGATCCGCAGCTCCGGGTGCGCGCGCTCTACGTCCTCGCGAGCGCCACCTCCATCATCGCGCCCGAGGAGGGCGTCGGCTGGTACCGCGCGCTCGCGCGAGACTACCCGGCGCACCCCTTCGCGGACGACGCGCTCTTCTACGCCGCCGACCTGCTGGCGCGCGCCGGCCACAGTGACGAGGCGATGGCGGCGCTCGCGGACCTCTCGGAGAAGTACCCGAAGGGCGACTTCCGGCCCGAGGCGCTCTTCCGGATCGCCTGGATCGAGAAGCAGGCGGGCCACGTCGCGGGCGCGCTCGCGTCGCTGTCGCGCATCGAGCGCGATTACGAGACGACCGATCCGTACGAGCACGCCCGGGCCGTCTACTGGCGGGCGCGCCTCCTCGCCGAGCGGAAGGGAGAGGGCGATCAGGCGCGCGCGGTCGAGGCCTGGCGCGCCCTCGTCGAGCGCTACCCGGCCGACTACTACGGCCTCCTCGCGCGGGCCCGCCTCGAGGAGGTCCGGCCGGGATCCGCGCCGCCCTGGCCGCGCGGCCAGGTCACCGCCGAGGCCGAGGGGCTCCGGTACCAGCCCGGGCCGCTCGCGCAGGACCGGCACTTCAAGGCTGGCGTGCTCCTCCTGCGCCTCGGCCAGGATCGCGCGGCGGCCGAGGAGCTCGGCGCGGTCGATCGGAAGGCGCTCGCGGCGGGCGAGCCGCTCCTCCTCGTCGCTGAGCTTCTCGACCGCGCCGGCGATCACAAGACCGCGCACCACCTCATCCGATCGCTCGGCCGTACGGCCCTGCGACAGCGCCCCGAGGGCGCCGCCCTGCGCATCTGGCGGGTGGCGTACCCGGCCGCATTCCGCCGCGAGGTGGAGCGGTGGGGCCCTCCCGCCGGCGTCCCCCCCGACCTCCTGCTGGCGCTCATGCGCGAGGAGAGTGGGCTCGACCCGACCGCCATCTCGGGCGCGGGCGCCATCGGCCTCACCCAGCTCATGCTCCCAACGGCCCAGGGCGTGGCGAAGAAGCTGCGCATGGGGCGCGTGCGGCAGGCGGATCTGATGAAGCCGCCCCTCGCGATCCGCATCGGCGCGACCTACTTCGGCGCTCTCCTGAAGCGCTACGAGGGGTCCGAGGCGCTCGCGCTCGCCGCGTACAACGTGGGCGACGTCCCGGTGAAGAACTGGCTGCGCGCCCGCGGGAGCTTGCCGCTCGACGCCTTCGTCGAGGAGATCCCGGTCCAGGAGACACGCGGCTACGTGAAGCGCGTGCTGAGGTCGTACGCAGCGTACCGGTTCCTGTACTCGATGGGGACCGAGCAGCCCGTCCTCATCGGCCAGGCGCTGCCCGCGATGCAGTGAGGTGAGGTGATGCCCCCGAGGGGTGCAGCACGGTCGAAGCAGCCGTCCACCTGGCATGCGGGCGTCCCTGCCCGTGGCTAGGATCGCCTGAGATGATGCTCGACACCGGCGTTCTCGTCCTCAACCGGGTCTACCAGCCGATCCACATCACCTCGGTGCGGCGCGCGTTCTCGCTCCTCTATCAGGGCGCGGCGAAGGCCATCGACGAGCAGTTCCAGCTCTTCGACTTCGAGAGCTGGCGCGCGCTCGCCGCCGCCGCGCACCACGACGCCGTCGGGACCGTCGGGCGCCGAATACGGGTGCCGCGCGTCATCGTCCTCATGGCGTACGAGCGGATGCCGAAGACGCGCGTCCGCTTTTCGCGTTTCAACATCTACGCCCGAGACGACAACACGTGCCAGTACTGCGGCGAGCGGATGGCGCGCGCCGATCTCAACCTCGACCACGTGGTCCCGCGCTCGCGGGGAGGCGGGACGAGCTGGGAGAACGTGGTGTGCTCGTGTGTGCCGTGTAACCTCCGAAAGGGGGGGCGCACCCCGGACGAGGCAGGGATGCGGCTCCTGCACATGCCCTCGCGGCCGCGCTGGACGCCCATGTTCCGCTCCGCGACACGCCGGGCGTTTTATCGAGAGTGGCGCCCCTTCCTCTCGCTGGCGGACGCCGCGTACTGGAACGCCGAGCTTTTGGCATAGGCGGGGTCGTCGGGTAGGATCGCGGTCGTGGCGGACGCCCCGACCCTGAAGCTCGTGACGCCCGTCCCGGGTGCCCCTGTCAGGAGGGCACGCCCGTCGCGCGCCGGCGCGCGCGCCCGCCGCGTCATCTCCATCGGGGGCGGCAAGGGCGGCATCGGCAAGAGCCTCGTCGCGGTGAACCTCGCCATCGAGCTCGCGCGGCGCGGCGAGCGCGTCATGCTGGTGGACGCGGACCTCGGCGGGGCCAACCTGCACACCTGCCTCGGCATCGACCTGCCGCGGCGCACGCTCTCGGACTTCATCGAGCGGCGCGCGAAGCGGATCGAGGAGATCGTCACGCCGACGGGCATCCCGAACCTCGGCCTCATCTCCGGGGCGATGGACCACCTCGACGCGGCGAATCCGAAGTACGCCCAGAAGATGCGCCTGATGCGGAACATCCAGGCGCTCGACGTGGACCACGTCATCCTCGACCTCGGCGCCGGCACGCACCTCAACGTCCTCGACTTCTTCCTCGTGTCGGACCACGGCGTGCTGGTGCTCGTGCCCGAGCCGACCGCCGTCGAGAACGTGTACCGATTCGTGAAGGCGGCGTTCTGGCGGCGCGTGCGCAACGTCGTGGCGGTCTACGGGTTCGAGGCGCTCCTCCGCAGCGTCATGGGAGAGGGGACGTTCAAGAGCCCCGTCGAGATCGTCGCCGCGCTCTCGGCGCGCAACCCCGACGCCGGGCTCATCCTCTCGCGCCAGCTCGAGGCGTTCCGGCCGCGCCTCATCGTGAACCAGGCGCGCACGCCGCAGGACGCCGACATCGGGAACGCGGTGGTGGCGGCGTGGCGGAAGTTCTTCGGGCTCGAGATGGACTACCTGGGGCACATCCAGTACGACGAGGACATGTGGCGCACCGTGCGGGCTCGGCGCCCCCTGCTCGTGCAGTCGCCCAGCTCGCCCGCGGCGAGGAGCTTCGCCCAGATCGCGGACAGGCTCGCGGCGCTCGACGCTGCGCAGGCCCGCAGCGAGGGAGCGCCGTGAAGCCGCTGGCCGAGCAGACGCTGTACGAGATCCTCGAGGTGCCCTTCGACGCGCCCGAGGCCGAGATCGTGAAGGCGTGGGACCGCGTGAGCTCGCTCTACGGCCCCGGCTCGCTCGCGACCTACACGCTCATGGCTCCCGAGGAGGCGGCGCTGCTCGGCCAGCGCCTGGAGGAGGCCCTCACGGTCCTGCTCGACCCGGTCGAGCGGCAGCGGTACGACGCGCGCATCTCGGGAACGCCCGTTCCGCGGGCGGGCAGCGGCGAGGACGTCTCGGGTGGCCCACGGCGCGCGCCCCGTCCCGCGCCGCTGCCGCCGATCATCCCCGCGCTCGTGACGGCGCCCGGCCGACCGCGAGCTGCGGCTCCTGCCGTGGATCCCGCCCCGCCGGTCGTCGAGTCCGGCGTGGCCGAGTCCGTGCCGGCTCCGGTGGCGGAGCCCGTCGCGGCTGCGACCGAGCAGCGGCTCCTTCCCGAGGTCGCGGAGAGCGCTCGCGAGTCCGTTCCTGCCGAGGTGGCGACGCCGCCCGCGAGCGAGGAGGTCGAGCGCGCGGGGCCGGTCGAGGTGGCGCCCGCTCCGGAGGCGCAGCCCGCGGCCGAGGTGCTCGAGGCGCCACCCGTGTCCGAGACGCCGCCCGCGCCCGCGCTGGCCAGGAACGCCATCCTGCTCTCCGACCTCGTCGCGGAGCGCGCGCCCGCGCAGGTCCCGCCCGCGCCCCCGATCCCCATCCAGCTCGCGACTCCGGTCCCGGCCTCCCCGCCCTTCGCGGCCGTGGCGGAGGCGCCGGCGGCGACCCCGCCCCCCGCCCGCGTCGCGCCCGAGCCGATCGCGGCGCCGCCTGCGCCCGCGCCGAGGCCGGCGGCCGTCCCAGAGGGCACGCGCTTCACGGGGGACGTGCTGCGCCGCGCCCGCGAGGCGCGCGGCATCAGCATGCAGCAGATGTGCGAGCGCACGAAGATCACGCGCCACCACATCGAGAACCTGGAGGCCGACCGCTACGAGAAGCTGCCCGTCCCCGTCTACCTGCGCGGCATCCTCATGGCGCTCGCGAAGGAGCTGCGGCTCGACGGGCAGAAGGTCGCGCGCAGCTACCTCGAGGCGGCCGCCGAGGCGGGGCAACCGAAGCGCTGATCGAGGGCCGCCCGTTTGACCGGCTGCGGACGCTGAAATAGCATCGCGCGATGCCGCTCATCGAGACCCCCGAGCAAGCGATCCGCCTCGCGAGGGCCATCTGCTCCGACGTCTCCCTCTACAACGAGGCCAAGATCGTCAAGGGGATCGAGCAGGACAACTTCTTCGATGCGCTCCGCGACGAGCTGGAGGAGGGCCGCGAGCTGTACCGCTCGCGCGTCGCGCCCGACCTCTACGCCCGCAGCAACTACTACGATCGCGCCATCGTGGACGTCATCCTGCGCTCGAAGCGGAACGTCAAGTCGAGGATCTGGTAGTCCCCGTCACGCGTGCCGGAGACCCGCTCGCTCGTCGCCCCTCCGGACCTGGCGGGGCTCCGCCTCGACGTGGCCCTGACGCGGCTCGCCCCCGACCTCACCCGCGCCCGCGCCCAGCGCCTCCTCGACGCCGGCCTCGTCCTCCTCGACGGCCGCCCCGCCAAGCCCGCGGCGCGGCTGCACGGCGGTGAGCGCGTGGAGCTGACGATCCCGGACCCGGAGCCGTCGGGCCTCGTCGCGCAGGACCTGCCGCTCTCGGTCCTGCTCGAGGACCGCGACCTCGTGGTGCTCGACAAGGCCGCGGGCATGGTGGTCCACCCGGCGCGCGGCACGCCGCACTCGACGGTCGTGAACGCGCTCCTGCACCGGCTCGGCGCGCCCGCCGCCCTCGGCGAGCGGGTCGGCCTCGTGCACCGCCTCGACAAGCAGACCTCCGGCTGCCTCGTCATCGCGAAGACCGAGGCGGCGCTGGCGGCCCTCCAGGCCTCCTTCAAGGCGCGCCAGGTCGAGAAGACCTACCTCGCGCTCTGCCACGGCCGCCTCGCGCCGGAGGGGCGGCTCGACACACCGTACGGGCGGCACCCGCGCGATCGTACCCGCTACACGGCGCGGGTGGAGAGCGTCCGTCGCGCGGTGACCGCCTGGCGCGTGCGCGAAGCGTTCCCGGGCGCGACGCTGGCGGAGGTCGCGCTCCACACCGGGCGCACGCACCAGATCCGCGTCCACCTCTCCGAGCACGGGCACCCGCTCCTCGCCGACGCCACCTACGGCGGCACGCGTCGCGAGGCGCGGCTCGCCCCGGACGACCCCGTGCGGCGCGCCGCCGAGGCGGTCGGGCGCCAGGCCCTGCACGCCTGGAAGCTCGCCTTCCCGCACCCGCGCACCGGCCGGCCCGTGGCGGTCGAGGCGCCGATCCCGGCCGACCTCGCGGCGGGCCTCGCGATCCTTCGCGCGTCAGGGTGATGCCGAGAAGCGCCGCATCGTCCCGCGCTCGCGCCGCCCTTCCGCCTGGATCGTGAAGCCGGCTGCCTCGACGGCGCGCTCGGTGTCGCGGTTCGGATGGCAGCCGCCGTTGACCCAGGTCCAGGCTGGCTGGATCGCGTCCTGGACGCGCGCCGCCCACGGCCGGCGCGAGCGGACGTGCTCGATGGCGCGCAGCGCGCCACCGGGCGCGAGCACCCTTCGCGCCTCCGCGAGCGCCGCCGCGGGGTCGTCCACGCTGCACAGGACGAGGCTCACCACCGCGGTCTCGAAGCTCCCGTCCCGGAACGGGAGCGCCTCCGCCCGCGCCTGGACGAGGGGCACCCCCGGAGCGCGGCGGCGCGAGGCGAGGAGGTTCTGCGGGTGCGGGTCCATGCCGGCGAGCCGCGCCGCGGCCGGGTAGAGCGGCAGGTTCCGTCCCGTCCCGCAGCCGATCTCGAGCGTGCGCCCTCGCGCACCGCCCGCGAGCCACCTGCGCCAGCGCCGGAGGCCCCGTGCGTCGAGGAGGGCCATCGAGGCGTCGTACAGCCAGGGGATCTGCTCGAACCCGCGGAACATCGTGCCACCTCCCGACCTCGACCCCCGACTTGCCGTCATGGGCGCTGCCCAGTTGGAGTGAGCCCCGAGCCCGAGTCCGAGCCCGGAAGAAGCCGGGCGCGGGCACGGGCGCGGGCTCGTTCACGGGACCAGCGCAACCGAGCACGGCCCGTCAGTCCAGATACCCCTGCGCCTGCAACCGGAACAGGTGCGCGTACCGTCCGTCCTTGTCGAGCAGCTCGCGGTGGCTGCCCAGCTCCTCGACGCGGCCGCCGTGCAGCACCGCGATGCGATCGGCGAGCGTCCGGATGGTCGAGAAGCGGTGCGAGATGACGATGGCGCTGCGATCCGCGGAGAGCTCGCGGAAGCGCTCGAAGAGCTCGTGCTCGCCCTCGGCGTCGATGGCGGCGGTCGGCTCGTCGAGGACGAGCACCTCCGCCCCGTCCCGCATGAACGCGCGCGCCACCGCCAGCTTCTGCCACTGCCCCGCGGAGAGCTCCTGCCCCGACTCGAACCAGCCGCCGAGCACCGTGTCGTAGCGCTGCGGCAGCGCCTCCACCACGTCCGCGGCGCCCCCGCGCCGGGCGGCGGCCTCGATGCGCGGGCGGTCCTCGACGTGGTCGGGGCTCCCGAGCCCGATGTTCTCCGCGGCCGTGAACTGGTACCGCACGAAGTCCTGGAACACGGCACCGATGCGGGCGCGCAGGTCCGCCACGTCCATGTCGCGCAGGTCCACGCCGCCGTACAGGATCGAGCCCTCGGTGGGGTCGTAGAGGCGCAGGAGCAGCTTCACGAGCGTGCTCTTGCCCGCGCCGTTCTCGCCCACGAGCCCGAGCTTCTCGCCCGGCTCGAGCACGAGCGACACGTCCCGCAGCGCCCACCCCGCGCGCCCCGGGTAGCGGAACGAGACGCCGCGGAGCTCGATCCGGCTCGGCCGCCCGCGCGCCGGGGCGAGCGCCGGGATCGAGCGGGGCTGCTCACCGCCCGTCGGGATCGCGAGGTACGCGAACAGGTTCGTCATGTAGAGCGCGTCCTCGTACATGGCGCCGATGGAGGAGAGGATGTTCTGGACGGCTCCCTGCCCTTGCCGGAAGACCGCGAGGTAGAGCGTGAGGTCGCCGAGCGAGAGCTCGGCGCGCGCCGCCCGCGCCGCGACGAGCGCGTACATGGCGTAGAAGGCGCCCAGCGACACGAGCCCGAAGAGGACGCCGTAGATCATGCGGCGGATCGCGAGCCGCCGGTCCTCCGCGTAGAACTTCGTGAAGAGCGCGCGGTAACGGCCGAGGACGAGCGGCCCGAGCCCGAACAGCTTCACCTCCTTCACGTGGCTGTCGCGGGTCAGGATCCACTCGAGGTAGTTGAGGCGGCGACCCTCGGGCGCCCGCCAGGAGTTCAGGCGGAACGAGGCGGCCGCGACGCGCGCCTCGGCCAGGAAGGCGGGGATGGAGGACGCGACGACGACGAGCACGCTCCACGGCGAGAGCCGGACGAGGAGGGCCGAGAGCGCCGCGAGCGTGATCGTGCTCTGCGCGATGGCGAAGGCCT
Source organism: Anaeromyxobacteraceae bacterium (assembly GCA_036395165.1). GTDB lineage: Bacteria > Myxococcota > Myxococcia > Myxococcales > Anaeromyxobacteraceae > Anaeromyxobacter_A. Next base: position 8,262 of record DASWDS010000056.1, read on the forward strand.
GGAGGACGAGCGAGAGCGGCCGCGCGGAGGCCTCGCGCCGCGCGTTCTGCATCTTGTCGTAGACGTCGGCGTCCTCGAAGTGGCGCAGCTCCAGGTCGAGCGCCTTCGCCAGGATCCGCTCGTTCACGACGTTGCCGAGGCGCGCCCGGAGCAGCTCGCGCTCGAGCCCGAGCAGCCGCCCGGCCGCCATCGAGGCGGCCATGAGCGCGAGCTCGACGAGGACGAGCTCGGTGACGCGGCCGGGAGAGCCCTGCCCGCGGCCGGCCGCGACGACCGCGTCCACGATGAGCTTTCCCGTCCAGGCGATGCCGGCGGGCAGGAGCGCCGCGATCGCCGTGAGCGCGGCGAGCGCGAGCGCGCCGGAGCGATCCGCGCGCCAGATGAGCAAGAAGGTGCCCGGCACCTGCCGCGCGGCGGAGCGCACATCGCGCGCGCGCTCCGCGAGCGTCGCGCGGCGGACCGGTCGAGGAGGGGGCTGGTGGGAGGCAGGCACGGCGGCCGCTCGATAACGCTTCGCGCTCGGCCGCGCGATCTTTATTTCTCCGGCGCTCCCCTGTAGAAGAGGACCGCGATGGCGACACCGGAGTCACGCTTCCCCGAGCAGAAGAGCGACGCCACCGCGGCGACCCCCGCCTCCGACTGGTCGGTCGAGAAGGCGTCGCAGCACTTCAACGTGGCGGGGTGGGGCGCGGGCTACTTCTCCGTGAGCGAGAAGGGCCACCTCGTGGTCCACCCGCACGGCCAGCCCGGCCCGACCATCGACATCATGGACGTGGTCGAGGACATCCAGGAGCGCAAGCTCGGGTTCCCCTGCGTCGTGCGGTTCCAGGACGTGCTGCGCGACCGGGTGAAGGCGATCAACGAGGCCTTCGCGAAGGGGATCGTCGAGCAGGGTTACGGGGGGCGCTACTACGGCGTCTACCCGGTGAAGGTGAATCAGATGCGCGAGGTGGTCGAGGAGATCCTCGACGCCGGCGCGCCATACCGGTACGGCCTCGAGGCGGGGTCGAAGGGCGAGCTCCTCGTCGTCCTCGGCTACAACGTCGACCCCGAGGCGATCACCGTCTGCAACGGCTACAAGGACGAGGAGTTCCTGCGGCTCGCGCTCCTCGGCCGCAAGCTCGGCCGCAAGATCATCGTGGTGGTCGAGAAGCTCTCCGAGCTGCCGCAGCTGCTCCGGCTCGGCGAGGAGATGGGCGTCGAGCCGCTCATCGGGCTCCGCTCCAAGCTCACGACGAAGGGCACCGGGAAGTGGGAGTCCTCGGGCGGCGACTTCGCGAAGTTCGGCCTCACCATCCCCGAGCTCATCCACGCCGTCCGCATCCTGAAGGAGGCGGGGAAGGAGCACTGCGCGAAGCTGCTCCACTTCCACGTCGGCTCGCAGCTCACCGACATCCGCGTCGTCAAGGACGCCGTCAACGAGGGCGCGCGCGTCTACGCCAAGCTCCGCAAGATGGGCCTGCCCATCGAGTACTTCGACGTGGGCGGCGGCCTCGGGGTCGACTACGTCGGGACGCACAACAACGGCCAGAGCTCGTCCGTCAACTACACGCTCGAGGAGTACGTCGGCGACGTCGTCTACAACCTGCAGCGCGTCTGCGGCAACGAGAGCGTCCCCGAGCCCCACATCGTCTCGGAGTCGGGCCGGGCGGTCACCGCGCACCACTCGTGCGTGGTCATGAACGTCTTCGGCAGCATCGAGATCGGCTCGGCGGAGGAGATCGCCGCCGCCTCGGTGCCGCGCGCGGACGAGGCGAAGGTCGTTCGCGAGATGCGCGAGATCGTCGCCGCGCTCAACGGGCGCAACAAGGCGGAGGCCTACCACGACGCGGTGGCGAAGAAGGAGGAGGCCCTGCAGATGTTCAAGCTGGGCATCCTCGGCCTCGACGAGCGCGCGGTCGTGGAGAGCCTCTTCTGGAAGCTCTGCCGCGGCCTCGTCGCGCTGAACCGCGGCAAGAAGCGGCTGCCCCGCGACACGCGCGACCTGGGGGACAAGATCGCCGACCAGTACATGGCGAACTTCTCGCTGTTCCAGAGCGCGCCCGACCACTGGGCGTTCGATCAGCTCTTTCCCATCGTGCCCCTGCACCGGCTCGACGAGCCGCCCACGCGCGACTGCACCATCGTCGACATCACCTGCGACTCCGACGGCAAGATCGACCGGTTCATCGAGGGCGAGGGGGTGGACGAGACGCTCTCGCTCCATGCGCTCCGGCCGGGCGAGCCCTACTTCCTCGGGCTCTTCCTCACCGGCGCGTACCAGGACGTGATGGGCGACATGCACAACCTGTTCGGGCGCGTGAACGAGATCCACGTGTTCGTGGACGACGAGGACCCGGAGGACTTCTACATCGAGGAGGTCATCCCGGGCGATCGCATCGAGCAGGTGCTCTCGCGCATGCAGTACGCGCCCGACGACCTGGCGCGGCGCGTGAAGAACGCGCTCGACCAGAAGGTGAAGGAAGGCGTCATCCGGCCGAAGGAGGGCGTGCAGCTGGCCGACTTCTTCGAGCAGGTCATGCGCGGGTACACCTACCTCGCGGGCCTGTAGGGCCGGACTCGCGCGCGCCGCGCGCGCCGCCGTTACGTAAGCCCGGCATGGAGCCCCAGGTCCCGGCGTCGGCCCTCGCCCGCGCGCGCGAGCGCTTCGGGGCGCGCGCCTACGAGCGCGCCGCGCGCGACGCCGCGGCTGCGATCGCGGCCGGCGAGCGGACCGCCGAGCTCCACGCGCTGGCGGCGGCTGCGCTCCTCGCGGCGGGACAGCCCGAGGCGGCGATCGCCTCCACCGTCGAGGCGTGCGCGCTCGCGCCCGACGCCCCGTGGGCGTGGCGGCTCCACGCCGCCGCGCTGGCGGTGCTCGGCCGCGGCCAGGACGCCGTCGCGGCCGCGGAGCGGGCGGTGGCGCTCGCGCCCGGCGATCCCTGGGCGCACGACGCCCTGGCGCTGGCGCGCGCCGCCGCGGGGCTCGCGCTC
>DASWDS010000057.1:0-4841 GCA_036395165.1 Anaeromyxobacteraceae bacterium
TCGACGAAGGGGCGCGCTGGGCCACCCCACGCCGGCGCCCGCGCGCCGAACACCGCGGCGCGCGGGGGCGCGGGCTGCGTCGCGTGGAAGATCCCGCGGACGTAACCGCCCGTGTACGCGACGGTGTAGACCGGGACGCCCACGAACCGCGTGCACGGGACGAAGCTCCACCACGCGTAGTTGATCGGGTAGCTCGTCACGAACACGGAGAACCCGGGGCCGAGCGGCGCCCACCCGATGTAGTCGGGGCTGTAGCGCCAGGTCACCCACGCCGGCGCCCACTGATAGCCCGGCACCCACACCCAGCCCGCGTAGCTGTCGTACGTCCAGCGGCCGTAGTGGTAGGTCGCCCACCCCCAGGGCTCGTCGGATACCCAGAGCCAGCCCTCGTCCGTCCACTCCCAGCGCCCGTAGTAGTAGGGCCGCCAGCCTGCCGCGACGCGTGCTGGCCGCCAGGCCCGGCCGTAGCCGGGGACGTTGACCCACTCTCCGTACGGCGAGAGACCTTCCTGGAAGGTGTCGAGGCTGACGGACGCGCCGGGGGTCGCCATGTCGACGTTCACGTCGACGCGCGCGCCGCTCTCGTCGGCCGGGTATTCGCTGGAGCTCCCCTCGCCCGGGGGCGGCGGCTCGTTGCTCCAGGCCGAGCCGGTCTCGTCCTGGTAGTCGTACGCATGGTCCTGCGCGGTGGCGGGGGGCACGAAGGCAGCGAGGCCGACGGCGCTGGCGAACACGAGGTGGCGGATCATGGTCAGCTCCTTGGAGGTTCCGCGCCCACGAGGACCGCGCGGACGAGCCTCCTGCTTCACACGACCGTAGAGCAAGGACGGTGCCGTCGCTCAGCGCCGCGAAACCCCTCAGGTTTCTCATGTCCTGCCGCGTGCCGTCGCGCCACACTGTGCCCGGCGCGGGCCCCTGACGTGCGAAGGCCCGCCGGCTTGCCGGCGGGCCGCTCGAGGCGCCACCTGAAAAGGACACCGTTCAGGCGAGCTTCTTCTCCTTCTCGAAGGAGAGCAGGGGCGGCTCCTTGTTCAGGATGACGCCCTCGGTGATCTTGCACTCCTTCACACCTTCCCGGTACGGCACGTCGTACATGATGTCGAGCATCGCCTGCTCGAGAATGGCGCGCAGGCCGCGCGCGCCCGACTTGCGGCGCATGGCCTCGCGCGAGCAGGCGCGGAGCGCCTCGCGGGTGAACGAGAGCTTCACCTTCTCCATCTCGAACAGCTTCACGTACTGCTTCGTGAGCGCGTTCTTCGGCTGCGTGAGGATGGTGACGAGGTCGTCCTCGGTGAGGTCGGTGAGGGTCGCGATGATGGGCACGCGGCCCACGAACTCCGGGATCATCCCGAACTTCACCAGGTCGGTCGGCTCGATCTTCGCGAGGATCTCGCCGAGCGTCTGCTCCTCCTTGCGGTCGATGCGGGCGCCGAAGCCGAGCCCCTTCACGCCGACGCGGCGACGGATCGCCTGCTCGACACCGCAGAAGGCGCCGCCGACGATGAAGAGGATGTTCGAGGTGTCGACCTGGATGTACTCCTGCTGGTTGTACTTCTTGCCGCCGCGCGGCGTGACGTTGGCGCGCGTCCCCTCGATGATCTTGAGCAGGGCCTGCTGCACGCCCTCGCCGCCCACGTCGCGCGTCGGCGACGGCGTGTCGCCCTTGCGCGCGATCTTGTCGATCTCGTCGACGTAGACGATGCCGCGCGCGGCCTTCTCCACGTCGTAGTCGGCGTTGTGGAGCAGGTTCTGGATGATGTTCTCGACGTCCTCGCCGACGTAGCCCGCCTCCGTGAGGCTGGTCGCGTCCGCGATCGTGAAGGGCACGTTGAGGAAGCGCGCCAGCGACTGCGCGAGCAGGGTCTTGCCGGAGCCGGTCGGACCGATGAGCAGGATGTTCGACTTCTGGAGCTCGACGTCCTCGGCCGCCGCGCGGCTCTGGCCGGGCCGGGCCGGGCGCGCCGCCTTCTTGGAGTAGACGCGCTTGTAGTGGTTGTAGACGGCGACCGAGAGGACCTTCTTCGCGCGGTCCTGGCCGACCACGTAGTCGTCGAGGAAGCTCTTGATCTCGGCGGGCGTCGGGAGCGAGACGGCGGGGCGGCCCTCGTCGCGCTCCGCCTCCTCCGCGATGATGTCGTTGCAGAGCCGGATGCACTCGTCGCAGATGTAGACGGTCGGGCCGGCGATGAGCTTGCGAACCTCGCGCTGCCCCTTCCCGCAGAAGGAGCAGCTCAGATTCCCGTGGTGGTGCTCTTTGCGGCTCACGCGTCCCTCTCAGGGCTCCGATCCTACACCAAAGCAGCCGGCCTCCACAGCTGACGGCTCACCCGCAATATAGCCAGAGTCGCCGGTGACCGCCCGCGAACGGTCTCTCCGGTGCACGGAAAAAAGTACTTGTGACGCCCGGGCCACATGGTGCGGGGACAGAGCATGTGGCGGCCCGCGCCGTGTGGCAACCCGCAAGCGGGAGGGGCGCGTCGATGTGCGATGCGTCAGACGCCGCTGCCCCCGCTCCCTCGTCGCGCACCGTCCCTGCGCATCGCGGCTGCGATCACGCCCGCGCGCCGGCACTGCGCATCCGTGCGGCACGTCCGCGCGGCGCATCGGCGCTGCGCCTCACGTCTCGCCCACGAGCTCGTCGAGGTCCTCCGCGAGGGCGCGCGCCCGCTCGGCGACGGCGCTCGGAACGGACTCCTCGGCGCCGCACGCGGAGGAGAGCCGGCGCGCCAGCGCGGCGAGCTTGCGCAGCCTCTCTGCCTCGGGTGGAGGCGCCGCTCGCGGCGCCGCGCCGTAGCGCTCGCTCAGCTGCCGGTTGAGCGCGGCAGGGGTCGGCGGTCGCTCGAGGATGTCGTCGCGCAGCTCGCGCCACCCGTCCTCGGGCAGGCGCCCCGCCGCCTCCGCGCGCGACAGCACCTCGATGACCTCGAACGAAGGAGCGGGGCGCGGCTCCTTCTCGCGGACGAGACTCGGCTCGTGCCGTTCGATGAAGCCGTAGCTCATCGTGAGCTTCTCGGCGGTCTGCTTGCGGATGAAGAGCTCCTTCGCGCAGTACGCGTCGAAGCTCGCGTACCCCCACTCGCGCCAGAGCGCCTCCCGCTTCACCTCGGACAGCATGCGCCCGAGCTCCACCCACGACGACTTGAACTGGCGAGCGCACTCGAGCACGCTCCGGCGCATGGATCCGGACGGCAGATCCTCGAGACGCGACTGGATCTTCTCGGCGGTGGCGGTCATCGCGCGCGGTTGTAGCGCGCGGCCCTGACAGTCTCGCCGGCGGAAGTTCTTCGCGCTCGCCGAACCGTTCACCGGGCGAGCCTGTGGGATTTCCGGGCTTGCTACGCTTCGCTGCGCAAGCCCTCGACCTGGGGGAGCGACCGCCGCTCCCCCCAGACCCCCCACCCTTGAACCCGACGGGATCGGCGAAACACGAATCAGCGCGATCCGATCTTGAACGCGAGCGACACGACCGGCCGCTGACCCGGGAACGGGTCGAAGGACCACTCGCGGAGCCGCGCCAGGATGCACTCGCGGAGCGGGCCCGACTTGAAGCGGGGCTCGTCGATCCAGAGCGCCGACACCTTGCCGTCGTTGCCGACGGCGAACTCGATCGGGATCTCGCCGGCGAACTCGGGCGAGCGGCTCGCCTCCTCGCGCAGGCACGGCGCGAGCGACCCCTGGCGGCGCGCCACCACCTGCTGGATCCGGCTCGGGTCGTACTGCGCGAGGACGAGCTCGCCGCCCACGGCGCTGCCCGTCGCGGCTCCGCCGGCGGCCCTCGGCGGCCGCGGCGCGCCGGCGCGCTTCGGGCGCGCGTCCGCCACCGCCAGGTCCGGGATCGCGATCTCGTCGTCCGCCGCAGCGCGCGGCCCACCGCCGACGCGCACGGAGCCCACCGCGATGCCGTCCCCGAAGTCGTCGAGCAGGCTGCTGCGGCGCTCCCATGGCCGGCGCGTCGCGAGGAACCACGCCCCCGCGCCGACGATCGCCACGAGCGCGACCACCACGACCGCCGCCGCGGTGCCCTGGAGCGCGCTGCGCCGCCGCGCCAGCTTGCGCGCGCCGGTCACCTCCGCCTCGACCCGGGCGCGCGCCTCCGCCTTCTTCAAATGGACGAGGAAGCCGGGGACCTGCGCCAGCGGGCGCCAGGCGCCGTCGTCGCCCGCGACCTCGGTCCCGCCGCCGATGCGCCCCTGGAACAGGAGCTCCACGAGCTGCGCCTCCGGGACGGGCCCGAAGACCTGGCCCTCGGCCTTGAACAGCCACTCCCGGGTGCTCGCCGCGGCGGGGACGGCCATCTCGAGTGTGTCCTTCGACATGGAGGGGAAGGTTCGCGCTGGATGGGCGCGAGGGAAGCGTGCTCAAGTTAGCATGCCGTGGAAAAGCGTCGCTACGCAGTCCGTCTCGCCTACGAAGGCGGCGCCTTCCGGGGGTTCCAGCGCCAACCGGGGATGACGACCGTGCAGGGATGCCTCGAGGCGGCGTTCACCCACATCGGCGTGCAGGTGCGCCTCGAGCCCGCAGCGCGCACCGACGCGGGGGTGCACGCCATCGACCAGGTGGTGACGTTCACGGCGCGCGCGGCGCTCGAGCCCGCTGCCCTGCGCGCCGCGATCAACACGCACACGCCCCCGGCGCTCCTCTGTCTCGACGCAGCGCGAGTCCCTCCCGCGTTCCACGCGCGCGCCTCGGCGCGCTCGCGCACGTACGTCTACCTCGTCGGCTGGCCGGCGCCTGCCGAGCTCGCCGGATACGCCTGGAGCCTTCCCGACGCGCGCGCCTTCCCGGATCTCCTGGTGCAGCGCGTCGATCTCGCCCGCGCGGCGGATGCGCTCGCGCGCATC
>DASWDS010000058.1:0-1514 GCA_036395165.1 Anaeromyxobacteraceae bacterium
GCGGTGGGCAGGCATCGCGCCTCGACCGCCGCGAGGTACGCGGCGGGCGTCCTGTGGTTTCCCCAGCGGACGGCCCGGGGCGGCTGGGCGTCGCGCCGGTACAGGCAGCCGAAGGCGCCCACCCCGAGGCCGAGATAGCTCTCGGAATCCCAGTAGAGCCGGTTGTGGACCGCCTCGCGGCCGGGCAGCGCCAGGTTCGAGATCTCGTAACGGCGCAGCCCGGCGCGCCGGAGGACGGCGTGGATCGCGCGCGCCTGCGCCACCACGTCGTCGTCGGAGGGGAGCGGGAGCCGGCCCGCGCGCCTGAGCCGGGCGAGCGGCGTCTCCTCGGCGAGCACCTCGCCGTCGAGCGTGAGCCCGTAGGCCGAGACGTGTGCCACCGGGAGCGATGCCAGCCGCTCGGCGTCGGCGCGCGCGGTCGCGACGGACGAGCGGCGCGCCCCGTAGATGAGGTCGACCGCCACGTTGGGGAGCGCCTCCGCCGCGGCCCGGATGGCGCGCTCGGCCGCGTCCGGACCGTGCCGGCGCCCGAGCTTCGCGAGGACGCCCGGGTCGAACGACTGCACGCCGATGGAGACCCGGTTCACGCCCGCGTCGCGGTAGGCGCGGAGCCGCGCCGGATCGCAGGACTCCGGGTTCGCCTCCAGCGTCACCTCCGCTCCGGGCGGCAGCTCGAAGCGGGCGCGGACCGCCGCGATCACCTCGCCGACTCGATCCGGGTCCCACAGCGACGGCGTGCCGCCCCCCAGGTAGAGCGAGCGCGCGAGGAGCGCGTCGAACGCGGGAGCGCGCTGCGCGAGCTCGGCGAGCACGGCGCGCGTGTAGCGCTCCTGCGGAATGGGTCGGTCGGTCGAGACCGCGAAGTCGCAGTACGGACAGTGGACCGCGCAGTAGGGGAAGTGGACGTAGACGCCGAAAGGCGGGGACAAGGAGATCGCTCTCGTCAGGCCTTCTTCGCCTGCGTGAGCAGATCCTTGTTCTTCTGGTGGTAGCGCGCCACCTCGCCGTTCAGGAAGTCGTTCTCGGACTTGAGGTCCTCGAGCTCCTCGCGCGCGCGGCCGAGCGCTTCCTCGGCTGCGGCGAGCTGGGCCTGCTGCGCGATGCGCTCGGCCCGCTCCTTCTCCAGCTCCGCGACGCGCCGCCGCACCTGCGCCTCGGAGCGGCTGCTCCCCTCGAGCCGCCGCTCCAGCTCGACGAGGCTCGTCTTGAGCCGCTGCGTCTCGGACCCATGGCGCCGCTCGGCGTCGAGCGCCTCCTCCGCGATGGTGCGGCGCTGCGCCTCGGCGTCGGCGAGGAGCCGGTTGACGCTCGCCTCGCGCGCCGCGCGCTCCGCCTCGAGCTCGCTCGTCCGGCGGCGGAGGGCGCCGAGCTCGGACCCGGCGCGGGCGAGGTCGCTCGCGCGCGCCTGGATCTCGACCGCCGCCTGCTCCTTCACGCGCTCGCGCTCGGCGTTGGCCTGGTGCGCCGCGCGGGCGGCGGCCTCGGCCTGCTGCGTGCGCTGCTGCAGGAGCTCG
>DASWDS010000059.1:0-1997 GCA_036395165.1 Anaeromyxobacteraceae bacterium
CTCGCGGACGAGCGAGAGGATCTCGGGGACGTCGCGCGGCCCGGCCCTGCGGATGCAGAGCATGCGGCGAGTCTACCCGGCCCGCCGGAGCGGCGCCGCCGGGCGCGCCGGTGCCCCATCCGTTCGCCGCCGCGCGGTGGCACGCGGGCGGGTGGCCGCTCATATCAGGGCCTTCCGGAGGAGGTCCACGTGGCTCGATCGTGGTTCATCGCAGCCCTCGCGCTCGCCGGCTCGCCCGCCGTCGCGGCCGCCGAACCGACCACCCAGACCGTCACCTACCCGAGCGGTGCGCAGAAGGTGACGGGCTACCTCGCGCTGCCGCCTGCCGGAGGCGCGAGACGGCCGGCGGTGGTCGTGATCCACGAGTGGTGGGGGCTCAACGACTTCGTCCGCGGCAAGGCCAAGGCGCTCGCGGACCAGGGGTACGTCGCGCTCGCAGTGGACCTCTACCGTGGCCAGAGCGCGTCCGATCCCGACACCGCGCACCAGCTCATGCGCGGGCTGCCGGAGGACCGCGCGGTCCGCGACCTCGAGGCCGCCTTCGCGTATCTCGCGTCGCGCCCCGACGTGGACCCTGCGCGCATCGGCTCCATCGGCTGGTGCATGGGCGGAGGCTACTCCCTCGCGCTCGCCGTCGCCGAGCCGAAGCTGGCCGCGTCGGTCATCTACTACGGGCGGCTCGTCACCGACGACGCGCAGATCAAGCGGATCAAGGCGGCGCTGCTGGGGAGCTTCGGCGCGGAGGACCAGGGGATCCCGCCCGAGAGCGTGAAGACCTTCGCGGAGGAGGCGCGGAAGCTGGGCGTCCAAGCCGACTTCAAGATCTACCCCGGCGCCGGCCACGGCTTCGCCTCCGCCGTGTCCGTGCCGCAGGGGTACCGCCCGGAGGCGGCGAAGGACGCGGACGCCCGCGCTGCCGCGTTCCTGGCGAAGCACCTCAAGGGATAGGCGCCGGGCGAGGCTCGCGCGAAGCGCCCCGCTACAGCAGCCTCTGCTGCCGCGCCGCGTGCGGGACGAACGGCGCCAGCGCCTCGCGGTAGCGCTCGACGAGGTCGGGCGGCGCCGGCACGAGCCGGTCCTCGACCATGGCCTTCAGCATGGTCGCGTTCGCCACCGCCTTGCCCTCGAAGTGGTTGTTGGTGACGACGTACACGTCCTCGACGCGCGGATCCTCGGCGAGCGCGCGCGCGCGCTCGGCCCAGGGCGCGAGCTCGGCCGCGGTGTAGAGGTAGTCGTACCGTGCGTCGCGCCCCGCCTTCTCGCGGAACCAGTCCTTGTAGTTGCGGCCGTGCACGCGCACGTAGCCGACCGGGGCCGTCGCGACCTCGCTGGGGCGCATCGAGTGCCTGAAGAGCGGCTGGTCCACGTTCACGAACCCGACGCCCTGCTCGGCGAGCTCCGCGTACGTCTCGGGCACGTTCCACGACGCGTGGCGGACCTCGACCACGAGCGGCAGGCCGTCGAGCGCCCGGAAGAGGTCGCGCAGCCACTCGAGCGCGGCCGCATCGCGGCGGAAGGACCAGGGGAACTGCGCCAGGACCGCGCCCAGGCGCCGCTCCGCCGCGATCGCGTCGAGGGCCTCGCGCGCCGCCTTCACCTCGTCGGCGCCGTACGCCTCGCGCTCGTGGGTGAAGCGCTTCCAGAGCTTCGCGGTGAAGCGGAACGCGCGGTGCGCCCCCACGCGCTCGCACCACGCGCGCGCCACCTCGGCGCGCGCCGGCCGGTAGAACGTCGAGTTCACCTCGACCGTCTCGAACCACCGGGCGAGGTAGGCAAGCGGATCGAAGCCACGAGGCGCCGGCTTCGGGTACACGGCGCCGCGCCAGTCCGGGTAATCCCATCCTGCTGGTCCGAAGCGGATCACTGCATCTCACAGCGGCGGGCAGTTCATGTGATTCCCCAGCGTCACAGCCGCCGCTGTGAGCTGAGATCCGGCGCCTTGCGGCGCCTCTAGCGGGGGGAGAAACTCTCCCCCCGCACCCCCCATCTCGAGCGTC
>DASWDS010000060.1:0-10722 GCA_036395165.1 Anaeromyxobacteraceae bacterium
GACCGAGTCGCCCGCGTTGTCGCCCGTGCAGTCGGCGATGACGCCGGGGTTGCGCGCGTCGTCCTCCTTGATCTTGAAGACGATCTTCATGAGGTCCGAGCCGATGTCGGCGATCTTCGTGAAGATGCCGCCGGCGATGCGCAGCGCGGACGCGCCGAGCGACTCGCCGATGGCGAACCCGATGAAGCAGGGGCCGGCGAGGTCGACCGGGATGACGAGCAGGATGAAGAGCATGATCAGCAGCTCGGTGCTGATCAGCATGGTGCCGATCGACATGCCCGCCTTGAGCGGGATGGCGTAGGTGGGGAAGGGCTTGCCGCGAAGCGAGGCGAACGCGGTGCGCGAGTTCGCGTAGGTGTTCACCCGGATGCCGAACCAGGCGACGCCCGTGCTGCCGATGATGCCGACGAGGCTGAAGGCGAGGATGATCGCGACCTTCGCCGCCGTGAAGCCCTCCGTCAGCACGCCGAAGTAGAGGACGATGATGACGGCGATGAACGCCCAGAGCACGGCGATGAACTTCGCCTGCGTGACGAGGTAGGTCTTGCAGGTCTCGTAGATGAGCTCGGAGATCTCGAGCATCGACCTGTGGACCGGCAGGTTCTTGAGCTGGTTCGAGATCGTGAGCCCGAACGCGAGGCCCGCGAGCGACACGAGGATGCCGATCGCGAGCAGGCCCTTGCCGGAGAGGCCGAGGAAGGTGACCGACGAGAGGTCCGGCAGGACGAGGTTCGCCTCGCCGCCGGAGTGCCCCGCGGCCGAGAGCGAGAGGGACGACACGAGAGTCGAGAGGTTCATGAGTTGAGCGCTTCCCGTCGGGAGTGCGTGAGGTGTTGCGAGCGTGATGCAGAGGGCCAAAGGCCCGAAATTTGGAGGGTCGCGATACTAGCGAGGCCGGGTCGGGGTGGCAAGAGGCAGGGGGGACGCCTGGCGCCCTGCGGCCGGGCGCGCGTCGGCCGCGCTACTTCGTGACCTTGGCCGCGGCCGCGGCGGCGGTGGCCTCTTCCATGGCCGCGAGGTTCACGTTGCCGTAGCCGGCCTCCGAGGCGGACGCCATGACGCGCCGCACGACCCGGAACGGGACCTTCACGTCGGCCTGGACGTTCACGTCGCCCTTCCAGTTCTTCTCGCGATCCCGATCGTTCTGGTGGATGTAGTCCCACCGCTTCTTCTCGTCGCGCAGCTTCTCGACGAGGGGCGCGATGATGGAGCTCGGGTCCTTGTCGAGCTCCGCCACGTCGGCCACCTTCTGCCCGGAGACGACCACCTGCGCCGCGCTGATGGCGACCACCGGCGCGACCTCGATCTGCTGCCCGTGCCGCGCGTCCGGGAGGTGGATGTCCTTCTGCATGTAGAGCACTTCGCCCGTGGCGGAGAACTGCTGGAGCAGGAAGATGACGAGCATCGTCATCATGTCCACCATCGGCACGACGTTGAGCTCGGCGTTGGTCGAGCGCCGGCCATGCATCATCTTGCCGCCGAGGACCTTCGAGGCGGCGAACCGGCGCGCGGGGCGCTTTCCGGGCTGGACGATCGGCACGGCTACCCCGCTCCCATGACCGACACGTTGGCGAGCCCCGCGCCCACGCACGCGTCGATGGTGTGGACGAGATCGGCGTAGACGACGGCGTCGTCGGCGGCGACGGTGATGGCGGCCTGGTCGGGGAACTCGGACTTGAGCTTCTTCAGGCGCTCGCCGAGGCCCTTCAGGTCGTAGAGGGCCGATCCGTCCGAGGCGCGGCCGGTGAGCGGGATCTCGATCTGCGCGCCGGCGCTGGTGGCGAGCACGTAGCCTCGTTCACCAATCGTGATGGTCACCGTGAGCGACTTGGTCGGCTGCACCATCTCCTGCGGCGCGCCGCTGCCCATGGGCGTCGTCTGCAGGCGCGAGATCTGGGTCCAGACCGCGGTGAAGAGGAGGAACGAGATGCAGCAGGACAGGAGGTCGATGGCGGGGACGACGTTGACGGTCACGTCGAGCGCCCGCTTCTTCCTCTTGCCGCCGGCCTCCGGCATCGCGCCGCCGCCCATGGCTCGTCCTCGCTCGCTCGGGTTTCGCCCGCCTCTCCCGGCAGGGGAGGGGATCGGGGAGAGGGTGGGGCTCCGCTACTCGACGGCCTCTTCCATCGCCACGCCGGCCGGCATCTTCATCTTGTCCTTGTTGGCGACGATCAGGTTGAGGACGCCGACGGCGGACTCGTTGATGTCGTCGACCATGGTCTGCGTGCGGCCCTGCAGGACCGAGTAGAGGACGAGCGCCGGGATGGCCACGGAGAGGCCGAAGGCGGTGCAGAACATCGCCTCGGAGATGCCCTGCGAGAGGATGGTGGCCTTGTCGGCGGGGTTCGCGTTCGCGACGGCGCCGAAGCAGTGGATGAGGCCGATGATCGTGCCGAGCAGGCCGAGCAGCGTGGCGACGTTCGAGATCATCGCCAGGTAGCCGGTGCGGCGCTCGATCTTGGGCGACTCGCGCAGCGTCGCCTCGTCCATCGCCGCCTGCACGTCCTCCTCGCCCTTCGGGACGTTGATGAGCCCGGCCTTGATCACCGAGACGAGGGGCGTGCGCTTCTGGCCGGCGCAGTAGCTGATCGCCTTGTCGAGGTCGCCCGCGTAGATGTGCTTCTTGAGGCCGCGCAGGAAGGCCTCCTTGTCGACGGACGATCGGAAGTAGAGCACGGTGACGCGCTCGATCACGATCGCGATGGCGAAGATGAGCGCGACCGAGATCGGGTACATGCCGATCCCGCCGCTGTCGAACGCCTTGAACATGCTGCCGATCAGGTCACCCATCGCGGTGCGTCCTCCGGGATATCTTGCGCCACGCGGGGGTAGCGGGACACCCCGTTTGTCCCTCGCGCGCACGACGCCATGTAGTTCCCCTACCATGGCGCCGGAAATCGAGTCAACGCGGCGGTTTACGCACTTTGGATCACCCTTGGTGCGGGGGGTCGCTCCGCCGCACCGGATGTTCAGCATGGCGGGGGCCGGTCGCAATTGCCCGCTGGGCGACGCGCGTTGTACGGTGCCGGCGCAACCCACCCCCATGGCCGTTCAGACCGCGTTTGCCCCGTACCGGCTCCCCCCGGGCGCCTTGCCCGAGGAGGCGTCGAAGCTCGCCAACGCGGTGGCAGCAGAGCCCCTCGTGGTGCGGCTCGACGAGCCCCTCCCGGGCGCGATGGTGGGGCAAGCGCTCGCGGACGTCGCCGCGGGCCACGCCTTCGCGGCGGAGGAGGCGTGCCGCGCCGCGGACGGCAGCCCCTCGGGATCGCCCGGACAGCTCCGCGCGTGCCTCGTCTCTCAGCGCCACCGCGCCCGCGTCGAGCAGGCGGTCGCGAGCGCCCTCGCGGCCGGCTTCGCCGGCGTCTGCCTCGACCGGCCCGACGCGCCCGTGGCGCAGGGCTTCCTCGGCTCGGGCTTCTGCCCGGACTGCCAGCGCGCCTTCTCGAAGGAGCTCTCGCGCGAGTACGGCGACCACTTCATGCCGCTCGATTACCTCGCGCTCGCGCGCGAGGCGCTGGCGCAGGCGTCGGGGGCGGTGAGCTACGCGCAGCTGCCCTTCGGGCGCGACTTCTGGCGCTTCCGCGTGGCGTCGCTCGACCGCGCGGTCTCGGCCTACGCGCGCGCGGCCCGTGACGCGGCGCGCGTCGCCGGCCGGCCCTTCGAGGTGACCGCGCAGCTCGAGGCGGTCGGCCCGGCGCAGCTCGCGTGCGCGCGCCACCTCGACGCCGCGATCTTCCCGGTGAAGGGCGAGAACCAGACCACGGGCGCCGGATTCTTCCGGCTCCTGCGCGCCGCCATGGGCCGGCGCCCCTGCGCGGCGGCGCTCGCCGGGTCCACCCCACCCGCGCTCGCGCAGCGGCTCGCGGGCGTCGCCGCCGCGAGCGGCATCGAGGTCATCGGCATCGAGCCGGGCGAGGCGGAGGGCGGGCTTGCCGCGCTGCGCCGCTTCGCGCGCGACGTGTCGGCCCAGCGCCACGCGCCCGGGATCGCCGAGCCCGTCAGCGAATGCGCCATCCTCTATTCGCCGCAGTCCGATCTCTGGACCGGCGGCGACCACCGGGAGCAGGTGGAGCGGGTCGGCGATGCGCTCGCGGCGCTGCACGTCCAGGCGCCGGTCGTCATGAAGATGGCGGACGTGCCACCCTCGGCCACCATCGTCCTCGCCGGCGCCGCGGCCCTGCAGCCGCTCGACACCCTCGAGCTGAAGCGCCGGGTCGAGGCGGGCGGAAGCGCGCTCGTCTTCGGCGAGCTCGGCGCGATCGACGAGGCGGGGCGCGAGGCGCCCTCGCCGCTCCCGGCGGGGAAGCCGGGGGGCGTCAAGATCGGGAAGGGCACGCTCCTGGCGCTCCCGGCGCTCGCCGCCCCGCGCCCGGGCGCGCTCCTCGAGCCGGCGCAGCTCGAGCCGCTCGCGCGGGCGCTCTCGATCCTGCTCGGCAAGGGTCGCCGCGCCGCGAGCGTGGCGGGGCGCACGCCCCTCTTCGTCGCGCTCTACCGGAACGACGAGCGGCTCGACGCGCACCTCGTCTCGCTCGGTCCCGCCGCCGCGCAGGGCGTGACGCTCTTCCTCGGCCTGCACGTCGCCGGCACCGTGCGGCGCGCCCGCTTCCAGTCGGCGAACGGGCGCGACGAGAAGATCGTGATGAACCCGTCCGGCTACTCGATCTCGACCGTGCTGCCCGCGTTCCAGGGGTACGCGGTGCTGACGATCGGGGCGTGAGTCCAGCCCCTCGGCGGGTCCTCGGGACCTACGCCGTCGCCGGCTTCACCGGCAGCATGACGGTGAACGTCGTCCCCTGGCCGGGCGCGCTCTCGACGGTGATCGCCCCGCGGTGGCGCGACACGATGCCCTGGACGATCGAGAGGCCGAGCCCGGAGCCCTTGCCGTCCGGCTTCGTCGTGAAGAAGGGCTCGAAGGCGCGGCGCTTCACCTCGGGCGGCATGCCGCGGCCGTCGTCCTTCACGCGCGCCGCCACGTGGTCGCCCGCCGGCGCGAGCTCGAGCGTGACCGTCCCGCCGTCCGGCTCGAGCGCGTGGGCCGCGTTCGTGACGAGGTTCACGAACACCTGGAGCAGGCTCCCGCGCACGCCCCACACCGGCGGCACCGGGTCGAGCTTCTGCTCCACCTTCGCGCTCGCCGAGCGCAGGGCGGGCTCGCACATCTGCGCGGCCTGCTGCACGAGGCGGGTGAGGTCGACGAGCTCCATCTCGTCGCGGGCGGGGCGCGCGTAGGCGATGAGGTCGCGCGAGAAGCGGTGGATGCGCTGGCCCGCCTCGAGGATGCGCCGCAGCTTCTCCACGTCGCCCGGGTCGTGCCCCGCCGCCGAGAGCTTCGTGACGAGGGCGTCGGCGTACGCGGTGACCGCCGTGAGCGGGTTGTTGAGCTCGTGCACGATGCCGGCCGCGAGCCGCCCGATCTCGGCCAGCTTCTGCGCCTGCTCGGCGCGGTCCTGCAGCGCGTGCAGCAGCGTCTGGTCCTGGCCGATCACCATCACACCCTCCACCTCGCCGGAGGCGCCGTAGATGGCGGACGTGTTGGCCGCGACCCGGGCCGCGTCGCCCGCTGGCAGCGCGAGGCGGAGCTCGATGCCCGTCGCCGCTACGCCCTCGAAGGCGCGGTCGAGGAGCGCCGCCACCCGGTCGCGGTCGGCGCCGGGGACGAGGGTCGCCAGCTCCTCGCCGAGCACCTCCTCGCGTGGCCGGCAGGTGAGCCGTGAGAGCGCGCGGTTGAAGACGATCACCTCGCGGTCCCGGTTCACCACCATGATGAGCGCGTTCGCGTTCTCGATGAGCTCCTCGAGGAAGCCCTTGAGGTAGGTGACCTCCTCGAGCGAGCGCAGGTTGCGCACCGCGAGGCCCGCCTGGTTCGCGACCTGCAGGAGGAGCGGCTCGTCCTCCTCCGGATCCCCCGGGGCGCCCTCGCCGTACTCGAGGTTCACGACGCCGAAGAGCGTGCCCGAGACGGTGAGCGGCACCGCCGTGGCGCGGTCGCAGCCCTCGAACACGGGCTCGTCCGCCTCGGTGACCTGGAGGCCGCCCGCCTCGAGCGCGCCCGCCGAGAGCCCCGTCTTCTTGACGGCGCCCTGGCGCAGCGCGATGCGGTCGCGCGCGCTCGGGCGAAAGCGGCCGCGAGCGTAGAGGGCGGTGAGCGAGAGCGTCTTCGCGTCCATGAGGCGGATGCAGAAGCTCCGGGCGGGGAAGAGGACGTCGAGCGCCCGCGCCAGCGCCGCGGAGAGCTCCTCCTCGTCGCGCGCGGCCGCGAGCTCGCGCGTGAGGGCGAGCAGGGCACGGCTCTGCGCCCGGTCGTGGTCGTCGAGGACGGGCCGGAGCGCGATCGAGACGAGGCGCCGCTTCCCGACGCGCGTCGCGGCGAGGTCGACGCGCGCCGCGACGCCGTCGAGGCGCGTGCGGTAGCTGCTCGACTCGCCCGGGGCGGGCTCCGGGAGCGCGCTGCCGTCGGGCGGCAGCAGCTCCGCGACGCTGCGCCCCTCGCACGCCGCCGACGCGCGCCCGAGCGCCCGCGCGAACAGGCGGTTCACGCGAAGGATGCGGTCGCCCTCCGCCACCGCCGCGGCGATGGGACCATCGAGGAAGAGCGCGTTCAGCTCGCGGGCGCCTGGTACGGCCGGCGCGCGCGCCCGCGCTCGAGCTTGCGGGCGTGATCGCGGCCGACGCGGCGGCGGCGCCCGGCGCGTCCGTGTCCTACCCCCCCGTGGCGAACCCATGCTGGGAGTCTACCCCGGCTGCGCCCCGCGCCAAGCGGCCATGGCGGCCCCCATGACCTCCTTCACCGCGACGCCGTGCTCCCTCGCCCTCGCCGCGCAGTCTTCGTACTCCGGGTGCGCCGAGAGGATCTCGCCGCCGAGCCTGCCCACCTTGACGCGGATCGTGCCGTAGCGCGTGACCACGGCGACGAGCTCGCGCTCCTCCTCGACGCGCTCGACCGCCCGCAGGCGCACGCCGAGCGTGGTCGTCTCGGCGAGGAACGCGCGCGCCACCAAGTCGCGCTTCCCCTCCGGAGCGAGCGCCGCGAGGACGATCCCGGGACGGCCCTTCTTCATCGTGCACGGGGTGGCCCAGGCGTCGAGCGCGCCCGCCTCGAGCGCCGCCTCGATGGCGCGCGCGACGAGCTGCCCCGGGCAGTCGTCCAGGTTGCAGGAGATCTCGAAGATCGTCGCACTCCCCCTCCCCCCGCCAGGCGGGGGGAGGGCCGGGGAGAGGGGCTCTTCCGGGAGATCCCCGATCGTCATCCGCAGCACGTTCGGCCGATCGGGCCACCGCTTCGTCCCGAGTCCGTACCCGGTCGCGCGCGGCCTGAAGGGGGGCGGCGTCCCCACCTCGCACAGCGCGACGAGGAGCGCGGCGCCGGTGGGCGTCACCGCCTCGCCCACCGGGCCCCCGGTCTTGACCGTGATGCCCTGCAACAGCTCCAGCACCGCCGGCGGCGGCACGGGCATGAGCCCGTGCGCCGTCTTCACGAAGCCCTGGCCGAGCTCGGGCGGAGCGGCCACGACGCGCGGCCATCCGAGGAGGTCGAGCACGACCGCCGCCCCGCACACGTCCACGATCGAGTCCAGCGCGCCCACCTCGTGGAAGTGCACCTCCTCGAGCGGAACCCCGTGCACCTTCGCCTCGGCGCGGCCGATGCGCTCGAAGATGGCGAGCGCGGTCTCCCGCGCGCGCGGCGCGAGGCCGCTCGCGCGCACGAGCGCGAGGATGTCGGAGAGAGCCCGCGCCGGCGGCGCAGGCCCGTCCACCACCACCTCCACGTGCGTGCCGGCGATCCCGCTCGCCTCGCCGCGCGTCGCCTCCAGGCGGAAGCCCGGGACGCCGAGCGTCGCGAGCGCGGCCGCGAGCGCGGCCTGCGATACGCCGAGGTCGAGCGCCGCGGCGAGGAACATGTCGCCCGCGATCCCGCCCACCGGCTCGAGGTAGAGGAGGCGGCCCACGTCTCACTCCCGGGCGATGAGGCCCGCCACGAACCCGGCGCCGAAGCCGTTGTCGATGTTCACCACCGTCACGTTGGGCGCGCAGGAGTTGAGCATGGCGAGGAGCGACGCGAGCCCGGAGAGCGAGGCGCCGTAGCCGATGCTGGTCGGGACGCCCACGACCGGCTTGCCGACGAGGCCGCCCACCACCGACGGCAGGGCGCCCTCCATTCCGGCGGCGACCACGATGGCGGTGCAGCGGTCGAGCTCGGCGCGGCGCGCGAGCACGCGGTGCAGGCCGGCCACCCCCACGTCGTAGACCTTCACCACCTCGACGCCCATCACGTCGAGGGTCGCCGCGGCCTCCTCGCACACCGGGATGTCGCTCGTGCCGGCGCAGCAGACGGCCACCGGTCCCCGCACCGGCAGCTGCATGCGCCCCTTGCGCAGCGTCCGCGAGACGGGGTCGTAGATCGAGCCCCGGACGGCGCGCCTCGCCGCCCCGGCCATGTCCGGCGCGAGGCGCGTCACGAGCAGTGGCCCCCGCAGGGCGAGCTCCTTCGCGATGGAGGCCACCTGCGCGGCGGTCTTCCCCTCCGCGAAGACGACCTCGGGCATCCCGGTGCGCAGCGCGCGGTGCGTGTCGAGGGTGGCGAAGGCGCCGACATGCTCGAATGGGGCGCCCTTCAGCTTCGCGACGGCCTCGGCGACGCCGGCCTTCCCCTCGCGCACGCGCTCGAGGAGCGCTCGCAGCGCGCGCTCGTCGAGCGCGGCCTGGGTGCGCGGGCGGGCGGCGCGGGCGGATCTCCGCCGCACCGGGAAGGGCTTCCCGCCCCGCGGCCGGCGGCCGCGATGCCTCGTTCCTCGCATGGCGCTCTCTCCTATCGCGCCGGTGCCGCGGCGTCGAGCGACGCGAGGAGCATCGGGAGGTGCGCTGGCTCGGGCATGACGAGGATGAGCCCCTCGAGCCCGGCCGGGCCGTCGGTGGAGAAGCGGGTGGCGAGCGCGACGCGCCCCGCCTCGCGGTCGACGAGGCGATCGAGGCAGGCGCGTCCACCCCCGCGCGCGAGGGTCGGGACGCTGAGGAGCAGCTTCCCCCCGACCATCCGCGCGATCGCGGAGACGAACGCGCTGCCCACGATGTTGCCCGACTCCATGACCGCGCTCTCGGCGAGCGCGCTCCAGGTCCCGGACGCGGAGACGGCGTACCCGAGCGACGCGGCGAGCCGCTCGGCGTCGCGCTGGGGGAGCGCGAGGACGAGGTGGCCGGCGAGGAGCCCCTCCAGGCGGACGCCCACCGCCACGAGGTCCTCTCCGAGCCCGCCCAGGAAGTCGGCGATGGCGCCCGCCGTCCGGCCGACCCAGGCCTCGGGCACGTCCATCTCGATGCGGCGGCTCATGAGCTTGCCGAGCGCGGTCAGGGCCTGGCCGCAGCCGATGCTGGCCATCTCCTGGAGCGCGTCCACCTCGCGCTGGCCCATGTTCGCTGCGTGACTCATGCGGATCGATGCCGTTCCGTTCGCGGCGAGGGTCGTGCAGCGCACGCGGGGCGAGAGATCATGCGGCGAGCAGCCGCTGGACGTCGAGGATGAAGACCGGCCTGCCGTTGCCGAGGACGGTGACGGCCGAGAGCCCCGGCACGAGGTCGAGCGGGCGGGCGAGCGGCTTCAAGACCGCGTCCTGCTGCCCGAGGAGCGCGTCCACCGCCAGCCCGACGCGGCCGCCGTCGCCCTCGGCCACCACGACCGAGCGCGGGGCCGTCCCGGCGGCCGTGGTGAACCCGAGCAGCTCCCCGAGGTGCCGCACCGGCACGAGCTTCCCGTCGTAGCGCAGGACCGGCGCGCCCTGGCTGCGGGCCAGGAGGTCCACCGCCGCGTCCGCCGCACCGTGCACCTTGGAGATGGGCAGCCCGAGCACCTCGCCGCCCACACCCACGAGCAGCACCGGCTGGACCGCGACCGTGAGCGGCAGTCGCAGGATCCACCGCGTGCCCCCGCCGCCCACGCTCTCCACGTCGAGGGTGCCGCCGAGCGTGTCGGCGGTGCGCTTCACGGCGTCCATGCCGACGCCGCGGCCCGAGAGCTCGGTCACCTCGTCGGCGGTCGAGACGCCCGGCAGGCACGCGAGCAGGAGCGCCTCGTGGTCGCCGAGCGCGCGCGCGGCCGCCTCGCTCATCGCGCCCTTCGCGACCGCGGACGCCCGCAGCTTCTCCGGGTCCATGCCCTTGCCGTCGTCCGCGATCTCGAGCAGCACGCGGTCGCGGTCGCGCCGGGCCGTGACAGTGATGTGACCGGTGGCGGGCTTGCGGGCGAGCAGCCTGAGGTGGGGGGCCTCGATGCCGTGGTCGACCGCGTTCCGCAGGACGTGCAGCAGCGGATCGGAGAGCTCGTCGAGGATGGCGCGGTCGATCTCGATGTCGGCGCCACGGACCTCCACGTCCACCTGCTTGCCGATACGGCGGGCGAGGTCGCGGGCGGCGCGCGGGAGGCGGTCGGTGACGACCGCGAGCGGCGTCATCCGGACGGCCATCACCTTGTCGTGCAGGTCCTTCACGGTACCGTGCAGCCGGTCGACGCCCTCCTCCAGCGGCGGCCGGAACGGCTCCGGGATGGCCCGGCCGATCTCGCGCAGGCGGGCCGTGGCCAGGATGAGCTCGCCGACCACGTCGAGGAACGAGTCGAGGAGCTCGACGCGGACGCGGACGGTGCGCCCCGCCTCGGCGCCCGCCGTGTGCTCCTCGCGGGGCGCCGGCGCGGTGCGCGGCGGGGCCGCCTCGGGACGGTCCTCGCGGACCGTG
>DASWDS010000061.1:0-3775 GCA_036395165.1 Anaeromyxobacteraceae bacterium
TTCGTCACCTTGTAGAGCGTGCCGCCGCGCCCGCCCCGCGAGAGCGAGCCGCCGCCCTGCGCATCGGGGAACGCCGCCGCGACGCCCGGCGTCGGGCTCGGCGTGGGGGCCGGCGTTCCCGTCACGGTGACCGTGGCGCCGTCGCTCTTCGTCGTATCGACCGCGCTCGTCACGACGACGTGGTACGTCCCGGCCGTCTCTGGCGCCGTGTACACGCCCGCGTTGGTCACCGTGCCGCCCGCGGCCTCCTCGACCGACCACGTGAGGGCGGTGCTCGACGCGCCGTTGACGGTCGCGCTGAACGTGACCGACTGACCAGCCGCGAGCGTCGCGGCGCTCGGAGCGATCATGACGACGGTGCTCGCGCGCTTCTTGACGTGGACCTGGGCGGCCTGGCTCAGCGGGGCCGCCCTGAGGGACGCGACGACGTGGTAGTCGCCTTCGACCAGCGGCGCGGTGTAGTGGCCCACGCCGTCGATGGTGCCGCCTGCC
Source organism: Anaeromyxobacteraceae bacterium (assembly GCA_036395165.1). Classification (GTDB taxonomy): domain Bacteria; phylum Myxococcota; class Myxococcia; order Myxococcales; family Anaeromyxobacteraceae; genus Anaeromyxobacter_A. The sequence continues at coordinate 493 of DASWDS010000061.1, forward strand.
GCTTCGAGGACCGTCCAGACGACGGGGTTCTGCGATCCGGTGACGAGCGCGTCGAACTTGGCGGCGTCGCCCGGCGACACGTCGATCGACGTCGGCTGGATCTGGATATCCTGCGAGCTGGATGCCGAGCCGCCCGAGCTCCGGCTGCATGCGACGAGGTCCGTCAGGGCCAGCACCGCCAGCCCGAGAACCGCGGCACGAAGGGTCGTTGTCATTTGCAGGGGTTCCCTTTCGGTAGGGCGGGCGATTGAGGCTCACCCGCCGTCTCGCTCGGCTGTACCCTTGATCGGTGTCACTCGATCGCGGGACTACGAGCAGGGATAGGGAAGCACGCCTCCCTGGGTGCTGAGAACCCCCTCGCTTGCACGAAAGGTGGGAAAGACGGCGTACATTCAGCACGTTGGCGCTGAATGACGCCGCGATTCAGGAATCAGGAGAGATGCGACCGCACGCCGCAGGAGGGGCGCAAGCGGATGATCAGACGGCGGAGTTCAGAGGCCGACAACGAGCGCCAGCTCGGCTGGCCACATGGCAAGTGGCCGTACGAGCGGTACCCGCCCCACCTGCTTACGAGAACCCAACAGGGGCGCCGCGGATCGTCATGACCGCCGTCAACCGGCGGCGACCCGGCGGCGCCGCAGCCTCACGCGGCGTTCGCGCAGACCGCCGCCGCGGCAGGCTGCGGAACGTCGAGCGGATGCGCGCAGCGGTACGCGGGGAAGAAGCCCGCCCTGGGCGGCGGCGCGCCGTGGTGCGCGCACCACGCGCGGACGAGCGCTTCGTACGCATCGCGATCGCGGACGCGCTTGTACACCTTGAACCGAGCACGCAGCGGTGAGAACCCGGCCTTGAACCGGAAGATGCCGTCGCCGGGCTCGTGTCCGCCTCCGCACAGCATGCGCTTCTTCCCCGCGCGTGCCGCCCACTGGATCGTCTCCCAGTGATACGCGTTCACGGGGCGGACGCGCGAGAACTCCATGTCGACCGCCGACAAGTGCCAGTAGACGTCGTGCGCGTCGTGCAGGTAGAGACCGCCCGCGACGACCCGGCCCTGGTACTCGGCGAGGACGAAGAACGAGCGCTCGGGCAGCGTCTCGAAGAATGCGAGGAAGTACTCGGGAGCGAAGTAGTACCTGCCGTGCGCCACGCGGCGCTGCATCGTGCTCGTGTAGACCCGGTGGAACTCGAGCACGTCATCGCGCGACGTGGCGCGGCGCACCTGGACGCCGGCCTTCTGCGCCTGCCTCGTCTGGCGCCGCGCGTCGCCGGAGAGCGCCTTCATCCAGAGGTCGTCCCCGAGGGCGAGGTCGACGAAGACAATCTCGCGGTCCACCTCGACGCAGTTGGCGTCGAGGAGCGGGTCGTTCGCCTGCCACGGGTTCAGGTGCGCGAACTCGGCCACGACCGCGAGCTCGCGCCAGGTGGTTTCGACGATCTCCGTGAACGCGGCGCGCGCGGCGTCGCCCGCGCTGTCGTCGTGCCGGACCCAGAGCGGCCCGGTGTACTCCGGCGTCATGGTATCGAAGCGCCCTTTGCCGGCGGCCGCGGCGAAGGGCAGCGCCTGGATGGGCCGGAGCAGGAACGGGTACGCGATGCGCGAGCCGGCCGCCTCGACGACGAGGAGCCGGGCGGCGTGTCCGGCGTGGGCCTCGAGGATGCGCGCGTACTCGACGCTGCCCATCACGCAGGCGTCGGCGGGCAGCGCGGCTCGCCAGCGCTGGGGGTCGTTCGTCGTGAGCAGGTCGTCTCGTACCATGGGGACCTCGCAGCGGCCGGGCGTCAGGCTGCAGGGCGGAACCGCTCGACGAGACGCCGGACGGCGCCGCCGGGCATGCGCCTCGCGCAGCCGAGGACGTACTCGTACCATTGGTCACCGTACGGCACGTAGCTGCGCACGGCATGCCCATCGCGGACGAGCTCGTCCTGCAGCTCCTCGCGCACGCCGTAGAGCATCTGGAGCTCGAACGAGCCCTGTGGGATCCCGGCCTCGGCGGCGACGCGGCGCGCCCGCTGGATGGCGCCCGGGTCATGGGTCGCGACGGCCGGGCGATGCCCCCGCCGGAGCAGGACCTCCAGGTCCCGCTCGAAGGCCGCGTCGATCTCGGCCTTCTTGCGGTAGACGGCCTCGGCAGGCTCCCAGTAGCCGCCCTTGACGAGGCGGATGCGCGCCCCCGCCGCGACGAGCGTCTCCAGATCGGCCTGGTTCCGGCGGAGGTACGACTGGAGGACGATTCCGACGGCGTCGCCATGGACCCGCCGCGCCTCGTCGTAGAGCGCGAGGATCCGGCTCGTGTACGCGGACTCCTCCATGTCGAGGCGGACGAAGCCCTGGAGCTCGCGCGCCGCGTCGAGCACACGGCGCAGCAGGACGCGGCAGAGCTCCAGGTCGAGGTCGAGCCCGAGCTGGGTGAGCTTCACGGAGACATTGGGCTCGAGCCGCTCGGCGTGCAGGCGGCGCAGTGCCGCGATCGCCGCATCGGCGCCGGCGCGCGCCGCGGCGTCGCGACGGACGTGCGTGCCGACGTGGTGGAGCGTCACCCCGATGCCACGCGCGGCCAGCGCCCGCGCCGCCGCGACCCCCGCGTCCAGGCTCTCCCCCGCGACGAAGCGCCACGCGAGGTCGCGCACGCCGGGCGTGCTCATCGCGGCCTTGCGGAGCCAGGGCTGCCTCGCGAACGACGAGAGCTGCTGCCGGAGCATGGCGATCCCCATTCACCGTGCGTCGCGGAGGCGCGACGTCCGCGCGGTCGACCCGCGCGCACGCTGGGGGATATGCACCGCCGGGCGCGCCGGTAACTGATCGCACCCGGAGTTCCATCGTGCCTTCGTGGGTCGAGCCGCGCTCGAGAGTGAGCCGGCGCGGCGCCTTCACGCCCGGTACGCGGGGAAGAACCCTGCCCGTGGCGTCCACGGCGGGCCGGTGCGCTCCGCGAACGCGGCGCGCTCGGCCTCGATCTCGCGGTACGCGCCCTCATCGTGGACCATCGACGCGACCTTGAACGGGACCTCGCCCGCGCGGGCGTATCCGCGCTTGTAGCGGAGGAGCCCGTCGTTCGGCTGGTAGCCGCCGCCGAGGACGTAGCTCGTCTTGCCCTCCGCAATGGCCCACATTGCGACGTGGTGCTTCAGGAGGTAGTTCGGCCCGAGCGGATAGGCCTCGGGGCGCGTGCCGCCGAGGAAGTAGTAGACGTGCTCCACGGAGCACAGGACGAGGTCGGAGGAGACGACCTCTCCGCCCGAGAGCGTGTGGAAGAAGACGTGCTGGTCGCGCAGCCGCTCCCTG